>NZ_LZKH01000178.1:0-32415 GCF_001672745.1 Mycobacterium sp. E1386 | reverse complement strand
CCCGGCCAGCGCGCTGCCGGCGAGGAACATGGGCCTGCGCCTGCGCGGGGGGACGTCGTCCTCGTCGGGGACGGCGCTGTAGGCCAGCGCGTCGGCGGTCGTGTTGCCCCATACGTCCAGGTACGTCGGGCCGATCGGTCGGGGACTCACTTCCCCGGTGCCCGGGTCGAGCGCGTATGCCAGGGCCGCCGTGGACGAGGCGAACAGCGGCGCGTTCGCCGACGCCAGCGCCGCTCCACGGGCCAGCGCCATCTCCGGCTCCTCCGGAGCGGCCACCACGAGCGGGGTCGCGGCCTCGAGCGCGGGCTTGATCCCCACGATGTCCGTGCCGCAGCCCACCAGGAAGGCGCCGTCCGCCCGCGCCCCCCGCGAGTTGAGACCGGCCAGCATCGTCGCCAACTCGGCGGCGAGCGGTTCTTGCCGGGCGTCTGCCAGCTGCCGGCGGTGCAGGTCGACGATGGAACCGTCGGTGACGTCGACGACAGCCAGCGTCGCGGTCTCGGGCTCCACGAACAGCATCGCGATGTGCGCGTAGTCCAGGGCGGACCCGACCGTCTGGGCCAGCGCGGCCGCGGCCAGCAGCGGCGACACCAGCATGACGTTGCCCATGCCGTGGCGGCCCATCGCATCCCGCAGGGGGCCGACCCCTGCGGGATCCGTCCACGTCACTCCGGTCGACACCAAGTGGTAGCCGCCCGCGAGCGCACCTTCCCGGGTGCCGTCGATCGCCGCAAGCACTTGGTCGACCGCCCCGGCGGTCGCCGAGCCTGCGCCGCCGCCGGTCACGATGTACCTGCATTTCCCGTTCGTCACGGTGCCGATTCCCATCACCCCGCCGGCGCCGCCCCCGCCGCCGTAAGGGAATGGCGCACGACCGCGAGTGCGCGCACACTGGGCGGTGACGGCATGAGCGGCGAGGAGGTCGCGTGGGCGAATACGGTGCGTTCGGGTTTGATCCCGACGAGTTCGATCGAGTGATCCGAGAGGGCAGCGAGGGGCTGCGCGACATGTTCGAGCGGGTCAGCAAGTTTGTCGCGGCGCCGGGAGCCCGGACCGGGTGGTCGTCGCTCTTCGACGACCTGTCGCGGCGCCCCCGCCAGCAGCCCGAGACCACCGGCGAGGCCGGAGACGGTGTCTGGGCCATTTACACGGTGGACGCGAACGGCGGCGCGCACGTCGAACAGGTTTATGCCACGGAGCTCGACGCGCTGCGGGCCAACAAGAACAACGTCGACCCCAAGCGCAAGGTGCGGTTCCTGCCCTACGGCATCGCGGTCAGCGTCCTCGACGACGATTCCCCCGACGAGGAACCCGGCGAGCCTTCCTGAGGCTCAGCCCTGCTGGACGACGTTCGCGCTACCGGCGTTGCTGACCTTCGGCGCACCCGAGTGGTAGGTGACCTTGTTGTTGAGGCCGGACGCTTGAATGCTGTCGACGGCGTCGACGGTGACCTGGTTCTGCATGCCCGACACGGTGAGGCTCGCACAGTGGCCGGTGATCACCACGGTGTTCGATACCCCGCGGACGACGACGATGTTGTCGTTGCAGGCGATGGTCCGGTTCTCGCCGACCCCGGAGACACTGATCTCGTCGCCCGGCGCCGGCGCAGGTGACGTCGACGGCCTGGGCGTTTTGGTCCGAGTGGCCGACGGTGAGGTGCCGCCCGGGGAGATGCTGGTGATGGTCGGCGGCGAGCTGATGATCGAGCGCACACCGGACAGCTGGTGTGCCGCGAAGGCGGCGATGCCGCCGGCGAGAGCCAGCATGCCGACGACGATGACCGTGCCCAAAATCCACCACATGCGATTGCCCGAGGGACGTTGCGGCGGCGGGCCCGGGAACGGGCCGCCATAGCTCCACGCGGGCGGTGGCGGCGGAGGGCCAGCCGGTCCGGGCGAATAAGCCGGGCCGGCGGGCTGCGCGCTACCCGCTTCGGATGCCCGCGCCGCCTCGGCGAGCGGGCGCTCGAGTTCCCGGATCCGCTCCTCCGGGTCGTCGTTTGCTGCCATCGGTTGAATATGCCATTCCCGCGGCTGGTTTCGGGCGGTTCGGTAGTTTCTGCTTCGTGCCCGAGTTGCCGAACCGTCAGGTGTTGTTGCGTCGCCGCCCCACGGGGCTTGTTCAGCCCGGTGACACGGAGCTGGTCACCACCCCGGCACCCGAACCGGCGGAGGGGGAGGCGCTGCTGCGCACCACCTATGTGGGGATCGACGCAGCCGCCCGCACGTGGCTGGACGACCAGCCGAGCTACCTTCCGCCGGTGCAGCTGGGCGAGGTGATCCGCGCGGCCGGGATCGGCGAGGTGGTCGCGTCGCGCTGCGATGCCTACGCGGTCGGCGACGTCGTCACCACGCTGACCGGCTTCTCCGAGTACGCGATCATCCGCGACGACCTGTTCAGCACGCCCATCCCGGGCGAGGACGACCAGCTGGCGATCATGTCGGTCTACGGGCCCACCGGCGCCACCGCCTATTTCGGAATGACCGACATCGGCCGGCCCACGGAAGGGGAAACGGTGGTGATCTCGGCGGCCGCGGGCGCCACGGGATCGGTGGCGGGCCAGATCGCCAAGATCGCCGGCGCCCGGGTGGTGGGCATCGCCGGCGGGCCGGAGAAGTGCCGGGCGGTGGTGGAGGACTTCGGGTTCGACGCGTGCATCGACTACAAGAACGACGACCTCGCGGCGGCACTCAAGCAACACTGCCCACGGCGCGTCGACGTCTACTTCGACAATGTTGGCGGGCCGATCCTCGACGCGGTGCTGGGCCGCTTGGCCCCGCGCGCCCGCGTCGTGCTGTGCGGCGTCATCTCCAGCTACCTCACCGGCGAGCACCCCGGGCCGGCCAACTACGTGAACCTGCTGTCCAAGACCGCCTTGATGCAGGGATTCAACGCCCTCGACCAGTGGGGCCGCTTCGACGAGGCGTTCGCCGCGCTTCGGCAGTGGGAGGCCGAGGGCCGGCTCAAGCACCGGGAAACCATCTTCGACGGCATCGAATCGTGCGTCGACGCCCTCAACGGCCTGTTCACCGGGGTCAACATCGGCAAGACGCTGGTCAAGCTCAGCGAACCGGCTTCCCGCTGAGCATCGCGCGTGGTTGGCACGGGAGAAACTGCGCGCCACGAGCCGGGTGTGCGCTGCGTGGCACCCCGGCGCGTGGTTTCATAACACCGTTTGCAAAGGTTGCTTCGGGGTATCGCGCTAGGTCGGAACACGGCTTTCACGATTGGTGGGTTGTAGATGGATCGTCGCAGCATGATGTTGATGTCGGGGCTCGGCATGCTGGGGGCTGCGATGCGCTTGCCCGGTGCCTGGGCCACCCCGTCGGCGCCCCAGGCGCCGCCGTCGGCCGGTCCCGGCGGGCCGTACATCTTCGCCGACGAGTTCGACGGGCCGGCGGGCTCGCCTCCCGATCCCGGCAAGTGGACGATCCAGACCTGGCAGGACGACGTCTTCCCGCCGGTCGAGGGCATCTACCGCGACGACCGCCAAAACGTGTTCCAGGACGGGCACTCCAACCTGGTCCTGTGCGCCACCCACGATCTGCTGAACAACACCTATTACAGCGGCAAGCTGCGCGGCAACTTCCGGAGCATGATCAATCAGACCTGGGAAGCGCGGATCAAGCTCGACTGCCTGTATCCCGGCCTGTGGCCCTCGTTCTGGGGTGTCAACGAGGACCCGCTGCCCGACGGCGAGGTGGACATCTTCGAGTGGTACGGCAACGGGCAGTGGGCCCCGGGCACCACCGTCCACGCGGCGTCCAACGGCAAGACCTGGGAGGGGAAGTCCATTCCCGGCCTGGTCGACGGCGGCTGGCACACCTGGCGGATGCATTGGGGCGAAGAGGGTTTCGAGTTCTCGCGGGACGGCGCCGAGTACTTCAAGGTCCCCAACAAGCCCATCCACGTCCACGGCGGCGCGCCCGACGACTTCCGGTGGCCGTTCAACATCCCCGGCTATTGGATGACGCCCATGTTCACCCTCGCCGTCGGCGGGGTCGGCGCCGGCGATCCGGCGGCGGGTACCTTCCCCGCGTCCATGCTGGTCGACTACATCCGCATCTGGTGATCACCGCGTCGCTTTGAACACCTGCACCAGGTTGAACTGCCAGCGCTCGACGAGCCGGAAGCCCAGATCGTGCGGCACCGCGAAGGCGGGGGTCGCCCCGTAGCGCGGACCGGGCGGCAGCGCCGGACCTTGATCGTGGGCGGGCATCGATTCGTCGGCCTGCGTGATGATCCAGACCACGCGGCAATGGCTGAGTGGCGCGGCGACGACCTCGGGGATCAGGTTGGTGTCGAAGACGTCGTTGCGGTCGGTCGCCCGCTGCCACAGCGTCAGGTCGATCAGCTTGCGATAGGCATCGGGGCGCGCCGCCATCAGGGGGCGCATCGGGGCGGGCATGAACGTCACGGTGTCGTTCACCAGCAGGCAATCGCCCGGCGTCGCCCGGCCCTCGATCAGATCCGCCACCTGGCTGTAGTCCATTCCGTACTTGGCATACGGGTTTCGCTGCGCCAACAGGTAATTCGGGGCGGCGGCGACGGCGAAAAGGGTGACGACGGCCGCCGTCAGCCACGGCCGGGTGGTCACCGCGGCGGCGCAGACACCGAGGATCAGCGCCATTCCCGGCGCGGTGAACGTCAGGTAGCGCGGCGTGTAGATCGAGTGCACCAGCGCCGAGTAGATCAGGATGGCCGCGGTCGGTAGGGCAAGCCATGCGACCGCGAGGGCCAGCAGCTGCCCATCGCCGCGCGCCGGCCGCGCGGACTTGCTGAGCCACAACGCAATAGCCCCCGCGATCACCAGCGCCGACAGCACGGCGAACGGGGGGCTGCGCTCGAAATACTGTTGCACCACGACGTCTTCGAGCGTCCGGCGACCGATCGGTGCGATCCAGCTGATTTGATGCGCCTGCCCGGCGACCGTCACCAGGAACGGGGCCATGGCGCAGATCCCGGCGGTCGCCGCGATCGCGAACCGCAGCAAAACCCTTCGCCCACAACGGGACACCACAACGAGCGTGAAGTGCGCCCCGACCAACAGTGCGAGGTAGACATCGAGCGCAATCGACGAGACCAGGGCGAGGCCGTAGGCCGCCCACAGCCAACCGGAGTCGCGGCGCGCGGCGCGCACGAGCAACACCGTCAGCCACACCGCGGCCATCATCGACAGCGCGTAGGGGCGGGCCTCGATGCCCGCCCACGTCGTTCGCGGCAAGACGGCGCAGAAGGCACCCGAGGCCACCGCGACGGTGCGCGACGAAAACTGCTTGCCCAGCACCACGATTCCCGCCGCGGCGCCCCCGACGGCCAGCCCACTCGGCGCGCGCGACCAGAACTCGGTGGGCGGGAAAACCTGAAACCAGGCGTGCATGAGCAGGTAGTACAGGCCGTGCACGGCGTCGACATTGCCCAGCATCCGCCACAACTGGGCGAGGGAACGACTGTATGCGGCCGAGATCGTGGCGGCCTCGTCATACCAGAAAGACGGGCGGCCCGCGCCGCCCATGCTCACCGCGACGGCGAGCACCCCGACCAGCAGCGGGTCCAGCCCGGCCGACGGGCGGCGAAGCGGGTTCCGCACGTCGCTATGGTGCCAGAAGCAGATCCCTGGGCCCGTCGCCGGTCGGCTACCTTCGGGTCAGTTGAGCAGCCAGACGTGCCAGAACCCGTCGGAGCCCAGGCGGCAGTCCCAATGGGTGTACAGGTGGTCGTTGTGCGTGATCTCGACGTGCGGGGCGTCCGCCTCGCAGCCAGACTGGCTCGAGTAGTTGCCCTCGACCTCTACTTCGTCGGCACTGGCCACGCCCACCCCGGTGGTGAGCAGCCCGGCAAACGCCAATAGGCCAGCGGCGCAAGCCATCTTCATTTGGACCTCCCCTTGTTAGCTGAGCCGACTATATCGACCGGCCCGGGCGGGCGATCGAAAACGGGGAATCCGGCAAACCGCCACCATTCGAACGTATGATCGATCGATGGGGCAGTTCGCGTCCATCGGGTACAACGGGCAACCGGTCCGCAGCCCGTTCCGGGTGGTGCGTCCGCCGGTCACGGTCCTGGTGGACCTGACGGTGCTCTTCCCGCGTGAGCCACACCGCTCCGGGCGGTATCAGCCCAACGGGCTGCAACTGCACAAGGTCGTCGAGGGCCTGCTCAGCTGCTGGGGCCTCTGCGAGCAGGGCGACTGGTGGGGGCTGGTGACCTACCCGGTCGCCTACGGCTCCCAGCGCAAGACCGTGACGCACTGGGTGCCCGCCTGGACGTTGCGTCGAAAGCCGTTCTGAGGGCGGCGCTTACGCCGGATCCCTGCGGCCACGTCGGGCCAATGCGATGATGGCTGCCCGTGGAAGCAAGTTGGGGTTCGGTACTGACCAAGCTCATCGCGCTGGCGGCCGTCATCGCGCTCTCGCCGATCACGGTCGTTCCGGCGGTACTGGTCTTGCACGCCCCCCGGCCGCGCCCGGCCAGTCTCGCCTTCCTCGCCGGATGGGTCCTGGGGCTGGCCGCCCTCACCGCGGTGTTCGTCAGCGGCTCGGCGCTGCTCGGCGGCCTGCACCGGGCGCCACCGACGTGGGCGTCCTGGGTGCGGGTGGCGTTGGGGTCGGCGCTGATCGCGTTGGGCGCCTACCAGTGGCTGACCCGGCATCGTCACGGCAGCATGCCACGCTGGATGCGGTCGTTCTCCACACTCAGCCCGCCACGCGCCGGACTGACCGGGGCGGTGCTGGTGGTGCTGCGACCCGAGGTGCTGATCATGTGCGCGGCGGCCGGCCTGGCCATCGGCAGCAGCAGCCTTCGCGCGGCCGGCCAGCTGGTCGCCGGGGCATTGTTTCTCGTCATCGCCGCGTCCACGGTCGCCATCCCCATCCTGGCGTATGTCGGCGCCGGTGATCGGCTCGACGATGCGCTGGAACGCCTCAAAGTGTGGATGGAGGAAAACCACGCCACCCTGCTCGCCGTCATCCTCGTCCTGATCGGTTTGATGGTGCTCTACAACGGGATTCGCGCCCTGTAGATTGCTGCGCATGGCAGGTAGCTGGGGCACCGTGCTCACGGGGCTCGTTCCGCTTGGGCTGGTCATCTCGCTGTCGCCGCTCACCGTCATCCCGGCGGTGCTGGTGCTGCAGGCGCCGCGGCCGCGGCCGACCGGCCTGGCGTTTCTGAGCGGCTGGGTGCTGACCCTCGCCGCGCTGACGGCGCTTTCCGTCGCGGCCTCCGGCCTGCTCGGCGGGCTGGACAAGTCGCCGCCGCGGTGGTCTTCCTGGCTGCGCGTGGTGCTGGGGTCGGCGCTGATCGTGTACGGCGTCTACAAATGGCTGAACCGGCGCGGCCACGCCGAATCGCCGGCCTGGATGCGCTCGTTCGCGACCATCACCCCGACCCGGGCCGGGATCATGGGGGCGGTGCTGGCCGTGGTGCGGCCCGACGTGCTGCTCATCTGCATCCCGGCCGGGCTGGGCATCGGCACGGCCGGGCTCGGCCTCGCCGGGGACTGGGTGGCCGCCGCGTTCTTCGTCGCCATCGCGGCGTCAAGCGTCGCGATCCCGATACTGGCCTACGCTGCGGCCGGCAGCCGTCTAGACGACACGCTCGCCAAGCTCAAAGACTGGATGGACCGCAACAACGCCGCCCTGCTCGCGGCGGTCCTGGTCCTGATCGGTGCGATGGTGCTCTACCACGGAATCGACGCCCTATAGCCGCCGTCGGTCAGGCCGGCCTCCTCCTCGAGCCGGTTGATCGCGCCGAAGGCGTATTCGCGGACCAGCTCCCGGCCGTAGTCGGCCAGCATGCCCACGTAGCCCTTCGCCGCCCACTGCCGGCAGTGCCGCTCCTCGTGGTGCAGCACCCGGTCCAGGTCGAGCCGGCTCTCCACCGGCCTGCCGCCGGCGTGCACGTACCAGGCGTGCCCGGACTCGATGATGCGGCGAAGCCACCCGGCGGGGTCGGTGACGGCGCCGATGTTGACCATGAAGATGTCGCCCCACGTGGTGCCGGCCCGCCGGCACAACTGCCGTTGGATCCAGTTGCCGCCCAGGCCCATGAGGATGCCGTTGGGCGTCGTCACGAGGCGCCCGCCGTTGCGGTCGACGAACCCGACGTCGCGGGTGTAGGTCCAGCGATTTGCGTTCTGCCGCAACATGATCCGGGTGATTTCCGCCTGGCTGTAGGGCGTTGGGGGAAAATCGGTGCGCCACGCCCGGTTGCTGCCGTAGCCGGTGCCCGCGTTCAGGATGTAGGTGCTGCGCACCGCCGCGCGGGCGTCGCCGCCGCGGGTGCCCCGGGGCAGCAGGAAGAAGGATTTGCCGGCCGGATCCCTGATCTCCGCCATCCGCCCGAGCGGCCGAAAGGTGTCCGGGGTGATGGCGTGCCGCCGGGCGATCTCCGCGACGACGGCCGGGGCCACGCCGCGGCGCGCGGCGTTGTCCCGCCATGCCTCGAAGTAGCCCGGTGCGTCCATGTCCGCCAACCAATTTAGGGTGTAGCGAATGAACTGGCGGCCCAGGCGACGTGCGCGCGGCATCGAACAGATCACCCGGGGCCTCGGCACCCTTGACCGGGAGATCTTCGACGCGATCGCCGAGACCGACACCCCGCTGCTGGACATGGTCATGCCGCCGCTGACCCGGGCGGCCGACAACTCGAAGCTGTGGTTCGCCATCGCCGCGGCCATGATGGCCTCGGGAAAGCCGAGCGCCCAGCGCGGCGCGACGCGCGGCGTCATGACGCTGGCGGCCACCAGCCTGGTCACCAACCAGGTCGCCAAACGCATCCGCCGCCGCCCGCGTCCCGGGTACGAATTGGTGCCGCTGGTCAGGCAGGTCCGCCGCCGGCCGACGTCGAACTCCTTCCCGTCGGGGCACTCCGCCAGCGCGGCCGCGTTCGCCGTGGGGGTCGGTTTGGAGAATCCGATGCTGGGATTCGGGCTGGCGCTGCTGGCCGGGCTGGTCGGGCTCTCGCGGGTGGCGACCGGCGCGCACTACCCGGGCGACGTCGTCGCCGGGTTCGGCATCGGGGCGGGCCTGGCGGTGCTGGGCGGTCGGCTTGTCCCGCCGATCGTCGAGACCGCCCTGCCCAAAACCGAACCGCTCCGGGTCGAGACGCCCGAACGGCCCGAGGGTTCCGGGGTGGTGCTGGTGATCAATCCCGAGTCGGGCAGTGGCACCGGGGCCCGCGTCGTCGACGAGGTACGCGAGGCGCTGCCGAAGGTGGACATCCGGGAACTGGGCCCAGACGACGACCCGGCCGAGGTCTTGCGCGAGGCCGCCGCGAGCGCCGAGGTGCTTGCGGTAGGCGGGGGCGACGGCACGGTGGCGACCGCGGCCGGGGTGGCCATCGAGGCCGGACTGCCGCTGGCGGTGTTTCCCGCCGGCACGTTCAACCATTTCGCCAAGGACATCGGCTGCGAGACGGTGTCCAAGACGGTCGATGCGATCCGTCGCGGCAGCGTGTCGTGCGTGGACCTGGTGTGCCTGAACGAAAGTCAGATGGTCCTCAACACGGCGAGCATCGGCGCCTACCCGACCTTCGTGCAGCAGCGCGAGAAACTGGAGAAGCGCATCGGCAAGCCGCTGGCCGGTCTGTACGCGATGCTGCACACGCTGCGTCACGACCAGCCCGTCCGGATCTCGTACGACAACAAGACGCTGCTGACGTCGCTGTTCTTCCTAGGCAACTCGCTGTACCTGCCGACCGGGTTCGCGCCGTCGCGGCGGACCCGGATGGACGACGGCCTGATCGATGTGCGCATGCTCGACGCGGGCCGGCGGTGGTCGCGGACCAGGATCCTGACCGCGCTCGCGCTGGGGCGGTTGGAGCGCAGCCCGCTCTATCACGAGCTGCAGGTGCCGGAGTTCAGCTTCGTCGCGGTCGACGGCCCGACGGTCATCGCGTGCGACGGCGAGGTCGGCGACGAATACGAGAAGGCCAGCTTCACCGCCAAATACCGGGTGCTTCCGGTATTCCGCCCCTGCGTCTAGGACCCCTCGGTCAAGTCCCGCACCTGCGCATAGCGCTCCAGCAGTTCGGGCGCGGGGCCGGCGGTGTATTCGTCGGTCCGGGGCGGGCGCCAGCCGGGCGGTTTTGGCGATCCGCTCAGTGCCCACGCGGCCTGCCGCGCGGCGCCCAACGCGACGTATTGGGCGGCGGCCGGCACCAGCACGGGCACGCCGAACACCGCGGGGGCGATCTCGCGTAGCGCCCGCGATCGGGCGCCGCCGCCGATCAGCAGGATGCGGCGGGTGACGACGCCGTGCGTGGCGAGGTGGCTGAGGCCGTCGGCCAGCGCGCACAGCAGCCCCTCCACGGCGGCCCTGGCCAGGTTGGCCGGCTTCGCGTTCCCCACCCGTAGGCCGTGCAGCGCGCCAGAGGCGTTGGGGCGGTTGGGTGTTCGCTCACCCGCCAGGTAGGGCACCAGGACCAGCCCCGCGCTGCCCGGCGGCGCCGCCAGCGCGAGCTCCGACAGCGCTTCGTGATCGACACCGAGCATCGCGGCGGCCGCGTCGAGCACACGCGCGCCGTTGAGGGTGCACACCAGCGGCAGGTAGCGCCCGGTGCCGTCGGCGAATCCCGCGACGAAGCCGGCGTCGTCGCGGACTGGGTCGGCGGTGACCGCGGCGACCACCCCCGACGTCCCGACGGAGACGATGACGTCGCCCTCTTCGGCGCCCAGGCCCAGCGCCGCGGCCGCGTTGTCCCCGAGGCCTGCCCCGAATGTGGTTGTGCCACTTACGGTTGCGCCCGACGGCCCCAGCACGGTAGGCAGCCGCGGGCGGCGGCCGCGCAGTGCCAGCTCGAGCAGGTCGACGCGGTAGGCGCCGCTCGCGGCATCGAAGTAGCCGGTGCCGCTGGCGTCGCTGCGGTCGGTGGTCAGCGCCGCGATGTCGGTGTCGTCGCGCAGTCGCCACGTCAGCCAGTCGTGCGGCAGGCAGACGGCCGCCGTGCGGTCCGCGTGCCGCGGCTCGTGGTCGGCCAGCCAGCGCAGCTTGGCCACCGTGATCGCGGCCAGCGGCACGACCCCGACGGCTTGCGCCCATGCGTGGGGGCCGCCGAGTTCGTCGACGAGCGCGCGCGCCGCGTCGGCCGAACGCACGTCGTTCCACAGCAGCGCGGGCCGCACCACCCGGCCCGCCTCGTCGAGGCACACCATTCCGTGTTGCTGCGCGCCGACGGCGACGGCCTCGACGCCGTCCAGTCCGCCCGCGGCCGCGATCGCCCCTCGGGCGGCGGCTTCCCATGCGGCCGGGTCGATCTCGGTCCCGTCAGGATGCACGGCGCTGCCCTCGCGGACCACCTCGCCGGTGGCGGCGTCGCAGATCAACACCTTGCAGGACTGCGTCGACGAGTCGATGCCGGCGACCAGCGTCATTCGCGGGCCCCGACGAGTGCCCGCAACGTGGCGCGCGCGCCGTGCCGGTGCAGCGAATCCAGGGCCCACAGGTACGGCTCGAGGAAGCGGGGTTGGTCGATGAGGTCACCGAACACCGCACGGTTGGCGAGAAACGCGGCCGGGTCCTCGCGCTGGGAGCGGGCGATCGGGACGAGGGTGTCGGCGAGCCGGTCCACCACCTCGATCGGCCGGCCTTCTTCGTCGACGCCCTCGGCGTAGCGCGCCCAGCTGGCGACGATCGCCGCGGCCAGCCGCACCGGGCCCCCGCGCCGCAGATTGTCGGCAACCACCGGCAGCAGCCACTTCGGGATGCGGTCGGACGAATCGGCGCACAACCTGGCGACCGTGTCGCGCACGTAGGCGTTGGCGAACCGGGGGATCAGCCCGGCCTTGAAGTCGGTCAGCCCCGGGACGCGCACCAGGGTCGGCATCGCCTCGGATTCCATGTAGCGGTCCAGGAATTCGGCGATCAGCGGGTCCTGGGCGGCCTCGTGCACCAGCCGATACCCGGCCAGGTAGGCGAAGTAACACAGCCCCTGATGGCTGGCGTTGAGCAGCCGCAGCTTCATCGCCTCGTACGGCGACACGTCGTCGACCAGTTGGACGCCGGCCTTCTCCAGTGGGGGCCGGCCGTCGGCGAAATGGTCTTCGAGGACCCACATGGCGAATGGCTCGGCGACCACCGGCCACGCGTCTTGCACGCCGAATTCGGAGTCCAGCCGGTCGATCACGTCGGACGTGGTTACCGGCGTGATGCGGTCGACCATCGAATTGGGGAACGTGGTGTGCTCGCACATCCACTGCGCGAGTGCGGGATCGAGCCGCTCGGCGCGTGACATGAACGCGTGCCGGGCCACGCTCCCGTTCTCGACGATGTTGTCGCACGAAACGATCGTGGGGGAGGGCAGGCCCTGTTTCCGCCGCCGGTTCAGTCCCTCGGCCACGAGGGGGAACACGTCGCTCAGCGGCGGGCGGTAGCCGCCTTCGGTGATGGTGAGCGAGACGATGCGGGTGGTGGGGGTGGCGAGGAGCTCGATCACCGCCTCGGGATCGTCTGGCGCGTAACGGAAGTCAACGATCGAACCGATGACCCGTGGCTCCCGGGTGCCGTCTGGGTGTTCGAGGACCAACGTGTAGAGGTAGTCCTGGGCGCGCAGCACGTCGCGCATGCGCCGGTCACCCGGCAGCACGCCGACGCCGCAGATTCCCCAGTCCCGGGCCAGTCCATCGCTGAGCAACCTGTCGATGTACATGGCCTGGTGGGAGCGGTGGAAGCCGCCGACGCCGAAATGCACGATGCCGACGCCTATTTGGCTTCGGTCGTAGGCCGGGACGGGGATGTTGAGGGCGCCCAGGTTGCGCGCGCTCAGCTCCATTCCCGGAACTTAGCTCACCGCTATGCGTTAGGGCACAGATCGCGCAAGGCAAAAATCACGACGTCCGCGGCCTGGCGACCGTTGATCCCGCCGGTGCCCTGGTCGGCGTCCGAACGTTGTATGGCCAGGC
This sequence comes from Mycobacterium sp. E1386, assembly GCF_001672745.1. Classification (NCBI taxonomy): domain Bacteria; kingdom Bacillati; phylum Actinomycetota; class Actinomycetes; order Mycobacteriales; family Mycobacteriaceae; genus Mycobacterium; species Mycobacterium sp. E1386. Next base: position 19,517 of record NZ_LZKH01000178.1, on the reverse strand, counting down.
CCTCAAGCTGCTGCGGGGAGGCGCCCCAGGAAAGCTGTTGGCACAGATCCGCGCCCATCTGCAACAGCGCGTCGTCGCCACCGTTGACGGCGTGGATGCCGGCGTTGTGCAGGTCATTGAGGAAGGCAGCCGCGTCGGCCCGCGCCGGGCTGGCCCAGCCGATCCCCGCGGCCAGAAGTGGGCCCCCTGCGAGGGCTGCTCCCATGAACCGGCCGTAGCGCCGCTGTGCTGCCATCCGTGTCTCTCCTTCGTGCCGGGCCCGATCGCCGATGATGCACTTTTACACGAAAACAGGGCGAAACACGCTGGGAAGATCGATCCCGAGGATGAATTGTCGGCAAAGACCGGTGGCCGGACGTCGGCGCAGGTTCGCTCAGGCGTCCGGGCACAGATCTTGCACGGCGGCATCGACGACGGCGTCGGCCTGCTGCGGGGTGATCCCGTGGGCGCCTTGCCTGCTGTCGGAGCGCTGCACCGCCAGGCCCTCGATCTGCGATGGGGGAGCGCCCCACGACAGCTGCTGGCAGACGCTCAGGCCCATCTGGACCAGCGCCTCGTCGCCGCCGCTGACCGCGTGGATGCCGGCTTTGTGCAGGTCGTTGATGAAAGTGGTCGCGTCAGCCTGGGCCGGGCCGGCCGCCATCACCCCCGCGACCACGAGTGCGCCCCCCACCAGCGCTGTGCTCAGGAATCGGCCGCAGAGCCGCTGTGCTGTCATGGCGCCATCTCCTGTCCGTTAACCCCTTGGTTCCCTATTGTTCACTTCTATAGAACCTCCCGTACATCTCATGTCACCGAAAATTTCCTGTGAATGAGCTGCGCAAAACTCGGCTCAGCGTGACTCGAAGGGCGGGCCCCAGCTCGCCTCGGCAAAGGCCTCTCACTCGTGACGCCCTTGTGACGTCACCGTTTGGAAACGGCGCGGTGCGGCGTGTCCGGCGTTTCATGTCGCGTGACGACAATTGGCTCGTCGTCGAAAGACGGCTATGCGGTTCTGCTGCACCAGATGGTTATGTGAGCGCGAATAAAGGAGAGTCGACGCTGATGGCGATCGTCGATCGGTTCAACGTGAAAGTAGTTGCCAGCCTTGGGTTGTGCGGAGCCGCACTTGCATTGAGCCCGACTGCGGCGGCCACTCCCCTGAAGACGGGCGGTTACGCCTGCATCCAGGGGCAGGCGGGTGAGGCCGGTGCGCCGTTAGCCGGCGGACCCGGTGCCGCCGGTGCCGGAGGGGCCGCGGCTGCGGGCGGTGCGCCGACCGCGGAGGTCTGCACGGCCAGCGCGCCACTGACCGACATGGCGGGTGTCCCCCTGGCCGTTCCGGGCCCGCTGCCGGTGGGCGCTCCGCTGCCGGTGCCGTTGGGCGGCCCGTTGCCGTTGCCGCTGGGCGCGCCCCTGCCGCTGGGCGCACCGTTGCCGATCGCTCCGGTGGTGCCGGCCGGTGCTCCACTGGTCGCCCTCGGTGGTCTGGCCGCCGGCGCTCCCCTCGACGCGGCCGCCGGAGCCCCACTCATCGACATGTCCGGGGTGAAAGACGCGCCCACGGGCCAGGCGCCGACGGGCGGACCCCAGCCCGGTCAGCCCGTCGCGCCCGGTCCTTCGCACTGACAGCCCTCTCGACCGAAAGGACCCGCTGGCCGCCGCCGGCGGGTCCTTTCGTATGTGCGGACTCCGGGCGGCGAACGTGAAGTTAGTTTCACAGTCGAATGCGAGCGTGAAACCTACTTCACACTCGGCAGAGGATGAGGTGTCGCGAAGGCTATTGACAGTGGAGAGCCCGGGCCGCTCAGGAAGGCGGCCGCTCCCAGAGGTCTTGCTTGACGATCACCGGGTCACCGACGTTGACCGTGTTGTAGTACCACTCGGCGTCTTCGGGGCTGAGGCTGATGCAGCCGTGGCTGACATTCTCCAGCCCCAATGAGTTGACGGCCCACGGGGCGGAATGCACGAAGAGGCCACGGTTGGTGATCCGCACGGCGTAATCGACGTTCAGCATGTAGCCGTTCGGGTCGTCGACGGGAATGCCGACACTGCTCGAATCCATAAGCACTGAACGGTCTTTGGACAGAACGGTGTAGTTACCGACCGGCGTCGGGAATTCCGGCCTGCCCATCGAAGCCGGCAGCATGCCCTCCTCGCCGAAGTGGGGACGGTGGTGGGGAGTAGGCGGTGGGGTCGCATCCACTCCGTCGACGCTCACTTTGAAGGTGTGGTCCGTGATGTTGGCGACCCCGACGACCTTGGGACCCGTTTTGAATTCCGTGGGCTGGCCGTCCACCGCGAGTGCCACGGTGGTGTGCGCCGGCCAGTAGTGGTCCGGAACCCACTGCACGACTTTGTTGTCGAGCCATTCGAATCTTCCGGTCATCGGGGGCGTCGACTTGACTCCGATGGCTCGCTCGGCGGCGTGCCGGTTGGCGACGGGTGCGTCGAACGTCACCAATATCGGGTGCGCCACGCCCACCGTCGCGTCCCGCGCCGGCAGAACCGACGCGATGGTGAAGTCATGCGGCCTGTTCGCCGCCGCCATGCTCGTGCCAGTCGGCCCCGCAACCACACTCGCAGCGACCCCAACCGCCGCAAGAACACACCGAACGTCCGCCCGCATGGCTCCGATTCCTTTTAACTGACAGAGTTGTAATAGGAGGATCGTAAACGGGCGATGACCAGCGGAAGCGCAAGGGCGCGTTAGCATTTGGTCAAGCCTCGGTCACGTTTCGGCCACGGGCGTTTGGTTCGGCAATGTGGCTCTGCGCTGGAGGTTCAGCGGCGCGGGATCTCGGCTCCTGCGAAGGCGGTCGCTGGGTCGGATCAGGTGTGTGGACACTGGCCGTGGTCCTGGTCAAGGCCCACTCGGGAAGTGGCGTGTTCGGCATGGCACCACCCGTTGGAGCGCGAGCGGCGCACCCCGCGGGTGATCAAAGCGACGCCGCCGCCGGCGAGGAAGGCGATCAGCGCGACCTTGAGGATGAGCAACTGTCGCCCAGCGCTTTTCGCTGGTGGCGGTCTGCTCTCGCCGAGGGTGGACCGAGCTACGGGATGGGCGGGATGGTCGGGATCACTGGAATCCGTGGTATGCGCGGAATCGGTGGTACCTGCACCGAAGTCGGCGGACTGTTCGTAGACGACGGTGGTGGCGGTGCCGGTGGCGACGTCGTGGCTGCTGACGTGCTGCTCGTCGGCGGCGGTTCGGTGGTGGTCGGTGGCGGTTCGGTTGTCGTGGGCGCGGGCTGGGCGCTCGCGGGCGGCGGCGCAGGCGCCACCGTGCTGGTCTGCACGGGGGCCTGCTGCACCGGGGCCGGGTTCGTCTGCACCGGGGAAGGCGGCTGTGATGGTTGCGGCGTGGTGGCGACGCCGGGAGTCGGCGTGGCCGGTGTGCCGGTGGAGCCGTGGCTCAAAGAAAGAATGATCACCGCGCTGAGAGCCAGCACCGCCGCCGCCGCGCCGAGAACCAGCACCAATGGCCGTCGATACCAGGCCGTGTCGGCGGGGCGGGCCTCGTCGGGGATGGGTTGTTCCTCGAACCGCAGCTCGGGCCGGGCGTAACCGGTCTCGTCGCCGAAGTGAAATGGCGGCGCGGTGGATGAAGCCAGCGCGTCGTCGCCCGCCCGGCTCGGGGATGGGTTGGCAGCCAGGGGCAACAGCCCCGATTCGTCGCCGGTCTCCGACCATGCCAGTGCGGGCATGGCAGCGGACACCGGCGCAACGTCCTGCAGGGTCGGCTCCGCCAGTGGCGGTGGCGCCGCCACGCGGGCTGCCGCGGCCAATTTCGTTGCGCTGTCGTCGGCCGGCCCGCGGGCTGCCCGCAGCGCCGCACCGGTGGCGGCCGCCAGCTGGGGCCGCGGTGACGTGATGACCGGCACGCGACCCTGCTCGGACAACCGCGCGGTGACCTCCGGGATCGCCGCGCCGCCGCCCACCGAGGCGATGGCAACCAGGTCGGTCGGGCGGATCCCGTTGCGCGCCAAGGTGTCTTGCAGAACCTGGACGAATTGATCCAGCGGCTGATTGATCGCCTCGTTGAGTTCGGTCCGGGTGAGCCGGATATCCCCGCGGAAGCCCGGCAGGTCGGCGGGCAGCGTGGTCGCGGTGCTGGCGGAGAGGCGCTGCTTGGCTGCCCGGCATTCGGCCCGCAGCCGGGTCAGCGATCCGATCGCCGACGTGGCCGAGACGTCGATGGAACCGGCGGACGACAAATCGGCCACGATGTGGGCAAGCAGGGCTTGGTCGATCAGTTCCCCGGAGAAATCGGTGTGGCGAACCGTGGCGCCGATGGGCTGGTAGCCGTTGGTGGCATCGGCAAGGGTGATGCTGGTTCCGCTGGCGCCGAAGTCGCACACCGCGATCACCCCGCGGATGGGCAGACCCGGGTTGGTCTGCAGGGCGGTCAGCGCCCCTGCGGCATCCGAGATCAGGGACAGGGATTCCGAACCGCCCGACCATTCGGGCACCCGGCTCAGCGCCGTGCGCAACGCGTCCACCGCGGCGGGGCGCCAGTGCGCGGGATAGGCCACGGCCGTCGCCTCCGGCAGCGGGTGCCCGCCGGTCGCAGCGTAGGCGATGGCACGCAACGCGTCGGCGAGCAACACCTCGCCGCGATGCGTCGAGCCGTCGGCGGCCACGATCGCGACCGGGTCTCCCACCCGGTCGACGAAATCGCTGACCACCAAGCCGGGCTCGTCGAGATGGGGGTTCTCGGAGGGAACGCCAACCTCGGGCGGCCGATGTGGGTACAGCGTCAGCACCGACGTGCGTGTCACTGCCCGATCCGCCGTTATGGCTGCTAGGTTCGCGGTCCCGGCCGATAGGCCCAGCCCCCGTCTTGCTTCCGTTGACATATCGTCCAATTCAGGTGTCCGCCGGCGTGCGTATGCGCGGCCACGACAATGTATCGGCAGCCAACCTATAGCAGGCCGGCGCTGTCATCCGTTTCACACGTCAATCGCGGGCGCCGGGGCATCAACGCGGCCCGATCCCGACATCGTGCGCCGCGAAAGTCGCAACCATCGCTTCGGCGCTGCGCACCGCCGCGCGGCACGCCCTGGTGGTGAACGGGTCGTTGAGCGGGTGCTCGGCGCGGCGGCGCCAACGTTGGGCCGCGGCGAACGCCGCGCGTGGCGCGTCATGGTGCGCCTCGGGGGCCAGCCCCAGTCGGCTGGCTGCGTCGGTGCCCGAACCGCCGATGATGCGCCGCAGCGAGGCGAGCTCTTCGTCGTGGAACGCCGTCGAGCGCGAATGCAGTTGGCTGAGCAGGCGCAGTTCCTCGAAGGCGTGGGTGTCGGCGAGCAACGGGTCGATGTCGGCGAGGATGCGCGGCGTGCCCGCGATCGGGTTCGCCTCCACGAACCGGCGCAACGACACCAGCGCGGTGTGTGCCTTGAGCATGTCGGAGCGCTGCGCGAATTGCTGATCGATGACGCTGCGCAACGCGACGAGCCCGCTGCGTTCCAGCAGCTCATTGGCGAGCCCCGCCGCGTCGGTGACACCGGCCTTGAGCACGGCGACCGAGATCCGGACGCCGAACATGCCGAACCGCTCGAGCAGCCGACCGCGCGTGCCGGCATCCACCGGCAACGGGCTGTCGGGACGGACGAAGCGGTCCGCACTGAGCATCGCCTTGTGTAGCTCGGCGGCGTCGACACCGGCGAGTTTTTGCAGCGCGACGAACTCCGGCTGGCGCAGCGTGCGGGCGGTCAGAGCCAACAGCCCCGACACCGGCACCACCGCCTGGCAGACGCCCGTCTGGGTCAACTCGCGGGTGAACCTTTTGGCCACGTCTTCGGCCGAGAGCATGGCGTCGATCCGCCCGGCGCCGATCTCGTCGGCCCGCGACGCCACACCGACGATGCCCAGCGCTCCGGCCGCCCCTCCAACGAGGTCACCGATCTGCTTGAGCAGCGCGATGTCGGCGGCGTTGAGGGTGCGCAGCAAGAACACCACCGCGTCCACCCGCGGCATCCCGTCCTCGGGCACCAGCAGCCGCAGCGTGCGCGCGGAGACGTCGCGCGCCAGCGACGAGGTCCCCGGCGTGTCGATGATCGTGGCGGCGATCAGCTCGTCGGCGGGCCATTGGACGTCGAGGTCGACCACGTCGTCCGGGTTCAGCCTGCTCAGGTCGAAGCCGAGGCCGCCGTCGCGCATGATCGGCACATCAGAACGGCGCCCCCCACGGTGGTTGGCGATGACCTTCGGTGTCGGGCCGTGCCGAAACCAGGTGACGATCCGGGTGGCCTCGGTGGCATCCGTGGGCGCGACAGTTTCCCCGACCAGCGCGTTGACCAGAGTGGACTTGCCGGCCTTGAGGGTGCCCGCCAGTGCGATGCGCATCGGTTCGTTGAGCCGGGCGGCGATGCGGTGCAATTCGTGGAAGACGTCGGGCCGCTCGCGGTAGGCCGGCTCCGCCTTGTAGGCGCGGACGGTTCCGCCCAGGATGGCGCGGACCTGCTCGCTGGTGCTCACACCCGTGTCACCGCGAGCGCGAGCTTGTCGACGTTGTCGGTGACCTGGGTCAGGATGTTCAACTGCCGCTCCAACTCGCGGATTCGGTTGTCGCGCTCGGTCTCCTCTAACCGCGCGGCGGCGATGGTCGCCTGCAGCGATTCGTTGAGCGAGCGGGTGGCCTGGTTGGCGATGTCGCGGTAGTGGTCCCGCAGCTGACGTTGGATCGTCTTGAGCCGGTCGCGCGACTCCTTGCCGACCACGAAGGACACGTCGTCGACGAAACGCCGGAGGTTGGTCTTGGCCTCGTTGCGGGCCCGCAGCAGCCGGTTCTCCTTGTCTTCCTTGTAGGCCATGCGGCCCATCACCAACCCGGCCCCCACCGACAGCGGGTTGAACAGGCCCAGCCCGGCGACCGAGGACAACATGCCGACCATCACCATGCCGCCGTAGGAGCCGCGCATCCCCGTCACCACCTTGTGGCCTTTGCCCATGGGCTTGGACTCCAGCCGGGCCAGCGACTTGAGCTGCCCGAACTCCGCGCCCATGGCGTGCGCGCTGAGCTCGGGCATGGCGACCGCACCCAGCCCCGCCTCGACGAACACGCGGGCCACTTCCTGGGCGAGGGCCTTGGCGCGCTGGTAGGCCCAGACGAAATTGTCGCCGACGGCGGTGGCGACGGCGTTCTCCACGTCCACGCCGATCTCGGCCCAGTGCCGGGTCGGGTCGCACGAGTCGATCACCCGTTCGGCGTGCTCGGTGATGGCCCGGAAGCGTGCCCGCAGATCGTGGTCCACGTCGCCGGTCAGGTCGGCGATCCCGTCGTTGAGCAACTGCTGCCACAACGCGGTCTGCTGCAGCGCGTCCTCGGCCTCCCGTTTGCGTTGCTCCAGGTCCTCGGTGAGCCGCCCTCCGACGTCGGCGTCGCTGAGCGCGGCCAGCTCAGAGCGCACGGTAAGCGTCAAATGCTCTGCCGCAGAGTTGATTTCATCCAGGACCTGGTCTCGCAGCTGGTCGCTGCGGCGGGCCAGCACGTCCTCACTGAGAAACTTGACTATCGCCGGGAAGTTGGACTCGTCGTTGAGTTCCTTGTCGTTGAGCGTGATGGCGTGGCTGCGCAACAGCGACGACACCGGAAGCACCCGCATCGGTACCTGGGCGCGCTGGAGGTGTCCGATGTTGGCGTTGACGATCTCGCGCCAATGCGGATACAGGTCGGTCTTGGTAGCCAGCAGCACCCCGACCGGGCAGATTTGATGGGCCTGCTGCACGAACCGCATTTCCGGCTCGGTCAGTTCCTGGCTGGTGTCGCTGACCATCAGGATCGCGTCGGCGTCGGGCAATAATCCCAGCGTCGCCGACAGGTGCGGCTGACCGTGACCGCCCACGCCAGGCGTGTCGACGAAGGTGAGTCCCCCTTGCAGCATCGGGCTGGGCGCGCCGACCTCCACGCGGAGCACGTCGCGGCCGGCGGCCTGCGGAGCCTGACGCAGGTCCGTCTGCAGCTCGGCGACCGGGACGTCAGCGGTGTCTGGTTCGCCGTTGGGGCCCGCCATAACGATCCGCGCAAACGGCGGGTCGCCGTAGGCGACGACAGTGATCAGCACCGTCGCCTCGTCGTCACCGACGCGCGCGACGGGCATGTTGAGCAGCGAATTGAGCAACTGGCTTTTGCCCTGCTTGAGCTGGCCGGCGATCACCACCCGGATGTGGGGGTCGGTGATGCGTTCGCGGGCCCACGCGAGCCGCTGGCTCAGGTCGCCGCGGCCGTTGAGGTCGGCGATCGTGCTGGTGTGATCGATCAGTTCGACGATCACGTTGACCCGGCGCGGGTCATCAGGCTGAGTCACCGGGTCGCCCTACTTTCTGCGTTGGACTCCGAAACACCGTATGCCCACCAACCGGCGGGGACCTCGTAAGGTCCCCGCCGGTTCGCGGCGATGCCTCTGATCAGAACCCGGTGTGCGGGTCCACCGGGTGGTGTGCGATCGGGTCGCTGTGGACCGGCGTGTGCGATGCCGCCGGGTCGTAGCTGTTGTGGTCGAACACCGAATGACTCGAGGCGTCGGCGGCCGACTGGCCCGACGCGTCGAACGCCGTGTGGCCCGACGGGTCGGCGACCGCCGACGTGCCCTGCAGGGCCGAGTGTGCCCCCACCGATGCCGCGCTATGGCCGGCGGCCGCCCCGCCCGGATCCGCGTGCGCGGGGGTGCTGGGACTCTGAATGACAGAGGAGCCGCCGCCCGCGGCCGCCGCGTGGCCACCGGCCGTGGCCGCAGAGCTGGTGTCGTGTATGACGCCGCTTTGGTCCGCGGAGACGTGGCCGGTGCCGGCGCCGCCGCCGCTGACGTTGGTGCCGCCGCCCAGCGCAGCGCCCTCGTGGCTGAGAATGTTGCCCTGCGCGTTAGCGCCGGCGCCAGCCGCTGCACCGCCACTGGCACCGACCTGAGTTGCCATACCGGTTTCGGCGGAGGGAGCCGTCGGCTGAGCGCCGGCGTGGCCACCCAGCGCGGCGCCTTCGCTGTTGAGGATGCTGCCGTGCGCGCCGCCTTGGCCGCCTGCGGCGATTCCGCCTTGGGCGCCGGTCAGCTGGGTGCCGGTCAGCTGGCTGCCGCCGCCGAGCGCTGCGCTTTCGTTGCCCAGGAAGCTGGCGTGACCACCGGCGTTGGCTGCGAGCGCTGCGTTTCCGGCGGCGCTGGCTTGAGCGCCCAGGCCGACATTGCCTAACGAGCTGGCTTCCGCTTGAGCCCCGGCAGCACCGCCGACGGTGGTAGCGCCGCTGACACCGCCAAGAGCGGAGCCGCCACCCGAGCCGAACGCGCCACCGCTGGTGCCGAGGGTCGTGCCCCCGGCGCCGCCTGCCTGACTGCCGTAGCCGCCGTTCGCCTGGCCGCCGTAGCTGCCGCTCGCCTGGCCGCCGGCCTGGCCGCCGTAGCCGCCGTTCGCCTGGCCGCCGTAGCTGCCGCTCGCCTGGCCGCCGGCCTGGCCGCCGTAGCTGCCGCTCGCCTGTCCGCCGGCCTGACCGCCGTAGCCGCCGCCAACGCGGCCGCCGAAGCCACCGCCAGCCTCACCCTCGGTGCTCGCCTGACCACCAGCTCCGGCCTGACCGCGACCTCCGGCCTGACCGTCCGCTCCAACCTGGCCGCCAAAGCCACCGCCGATTCGCCCACCTGCTTCACCGCGACTACCGCCAGCGATACGGCCGCCGGCTCCGCCTTGCCATCCGGCGTCGCCAACGGCACCGAAGCCTCCGCCGGCGTGGGCGCCGATGCCCGCGCCCGCGTCGCCACCGATACCGAAGCCTCCGCCGGTCTGGCCACCGCCGCCGCCTTGCCATCCGGCTTCGTCACCGACGCCGAAGCCTCCGCCGGCCTGGCCGCCAAAGCCCGCGCCGATGCCCGCGCCCGCTTCGCCACCGATACCGAAGCCTCCACCGACTTCGCCGCCGGCTTCACCGCCAAGGCCCGCGCCCCCGTCGCCACCGATACCGAAGCCTCCGCCGGCTTCACCGCCAAGGCCCGCGCCCGCTTCGCCACCGAGACCGAAGCCTCCGCCGGCTTCACCGCCAAAGCCTCCGCCGAGGCCCGCGCCCGCGTCGCCACCGAGACCGAAGCCTCCGCCGGCTTCACCGCCAAAGCCTCCGCCAAGGCTCGCGCCCGCGTCGCCACCGATACCGAAGCCTCCACCGGCTTCACCGCCAAAGCCTCCGCCGAGGCCCGCGCCCGCGTCGCCACCGAGACCGAAGCCACCGCCGGCTTCACCGCCAAAGCCTCCGCCGAGGCCCGCGCCCGCGTCGCCACCGATACCGAAGCCTCCGCCGGCTTCACCGCCAAAGCCTCCGCCAAGGCCCGCGCCCGCGTCGCCACCGATACCGAAGCCACCGCCGGCTTGGCCGCCAAAGCCACCACCGACGCCGTAGCCGACCTGCGCGCCCAGGCCCACTGCGTCGGACAACTCCGCACCGCCACCCAAGCCGGCGCCGACGTCGGCGCCAAGGCCAGCAGCAGCCTCACCACCAGCCGCCGCGGAAACATCTGAGGCCGCTGCGAGACCGAACTGACTGGCCACCGCTTGCTGCAGACCAACGATGGGGTCGCCGTCACCAATTTCCAGCCCCGGCACCGCACTGGCCGCCACAAGGGAGACCTGGGCGGGGGACACGTCAGCAAACCCGGCTTCATTCAGCGCCTGCTGCGGGGAGGCAGCGAAAGCCCTGGCCGCGTCTTCGCTGCGGAACAGGCTAAGGATGTAGTCGATCAGAGAGCTCACGTCAGTGCCTTTCGATTGTGACTCGTTTGAGCCGTTGCCGGTGCTTACGCCGACGTTCCGACACTCAAGCTAGGCGCTTCTTGTCAGGCCGGTAACGGGGCCGAATCCCCCAGTGGTTTGCGCCCCTGGCGGGATCACTCAGTCCATGCCGTTAGGGGATTAGGGGGTGGTTAGGGACAAGGTGGAGCTTGGTCGGATACCCCCCATCGACGACATTTCCCCACTTCAGGACCATAACGGCCGACAATTGCGGTCGTCGCCCAAGTCGATAACGAATCGAAATCACCCGAAGTGTGGGTCGAGTCCGTATCCGTGATGATCGTTCTCGACGGTGTGGCCGTCGGCCCCGGAGTGATCCCATAGACCCTGGCCGTCCATCCCGAATCCGCCGCCGTGCAGTGGCTGATCAGGCATTTCGTCGGGCGCAGCGATCGTGACCGATGGATCATGCAGCTCGACCGGCGCTAGATGCTGATCTGTCCCGGCCCCGGGCGCTTCGCCGCCGACGGCCGGCGGGTGGTCGATGACGTGGCCGGTCGGGCCGGGCCAGGCGGCTCCCGCCGGTTCATGGACCGGCACGTGTGCCGGGAACGCGTCGAACGCGGCCGTGGCCGCACCGCTCGCCCAGACATTGCCGTGCTCGGTGGCACCGCCGCCATCGCCCGGAGTGGACATCGACAGCGAATCCGACACCATCGGGATCAAGTGATTCACATCGGCGCTGGTGACGCCGGTCAGGTGAGCCTCAGCGATCGCTTGCGCGGGATCTGCCGCGTAGCGCGCGGCGGCTTGCGGGTCGCGCACGAGTGACATCACAAAGTCAAGCAATGCATTTGCCATGACACGCCTCCAGCGTGTGCTCCGTTACCGTCAACGCCTACCCGCAGCCAAAACCCAGCCGTTTCCCGGAATGCTATCTGCCGGCGGCAGCGCCGTGATCGGTGTGCGCCCACCCCGCCCGGTCGCAGCGTTAGGGGATCCCCCATTAGGGGATCACGGTGCCTACGGGGATTATGATGACCGGCGCGGCGGGGCAGCGCTAGGGTAGGCAGCGGCCGCCGAAGCCAGGCACCCGAATCGAGACAGGGACGTGCGTTATGGGCAACTCGCTCGGGTCGGCGAATCGCCCGCCCTACACGGCCACGGTGGCGACGGCGCTCACCGATCACCGACCGCCCACCGGCGTCACGCCCGGATAGCCCCCAACGTGGCCAGTCCGGACATTGCGGCCTCCAACGACATCCCGGCCGCCGCGCGTCGCATCATCAACGCGCTCGCGGACGGAGCGCGCACCCCGGTCAAGGTTCTCGTCAGCGGCGGGATCGGCACGGGGAAGACCACCGTCCTCGCCGCCGTTCGAGATGCCCTGCGTGGCGCCGGGGTGACGGTGCTGACACGCCCACCGCGCGGCGGAGAGCGCCCGGACGCGGCGGTGGTAGTCGATGACGCACAACTCTTGACCGACGGCGAGTTGCTGGCACTCGCGGAGCGAATCGCCGATCCCGCCGCGACGGTCGTGGTCGCCGCCGAACCGTACGAGCAGCACGCCGCGCTGCGGACGCTGGCCGCGGCACTCGATCGCGAGTCGCCGCGCCTGTCGTTGGGTCCGCTGCCCGTTGCCGACCACCTCGTGGACAGCACCGCGGGGCTGCCATTTTTGGTGAGGGCGGTGGCCGACACCACACAAGACCCGTTGCAGGCGGCCAAGTTTGCGTTGATCGATCGGCTGCGCCGCATCGACGAACCGGCGTTGGACGCACTGCTCATCGCGTCGTTGAGCCCCGGTTTGGGCACCGCCGATGTTGCTGCTGCACTGGACATCTCGACGACCGAAGGGCTGTTGCTTGTCGACCGGGCGCGCGCCAGCGGGCTGATTGAGCCCTCGCACAGCCCGGGCTTCATGCGGTTGGTGCACGACGCCGTTGGCCAGCTCGTCGGCAACGCGCACCACCACCAAGTCGAAATCGCACTGTTGCGTTCCCAGCTCGCGATGTCCACGTTGTCATCGGACCTCGCGCTGCGTCTCGCCGAACACGGACTGCGAGACGACGAGCTGGCGAGCTTCCTGCGCCACGCGGCGACCGAGGCCCGCGAGTCCGGCCGGGCAGCCCGGCTGTACCGGGCGGCGGTCGGCGTCGGCGCCGAAGGGCTGTCATGCCGGCTGGCCGACGCGCTGGCCTTGACCGGAGACTGCGCGGGGGCGGCGGCCTTGGCCGATGATCTGCTGAGGTCGGCCGACGCTGCCGAACGTGCCGCTGCGGTGCGGGTGGCCGCCAGCGTCGCCGCGCACGACGGCCATGCGGGGCAGGCGGCCGACTTGTTCGGCTGGCTGGGTCCCTACCCGGATGCGGTGGTGGGCGCCGCCGGCGCGATCACGCTGGCCGCGACGGGAGACCTCACAGCGGCGCACGCGGCGCTGCGGGTCCCGGGAGGGGGGCCACCGACGGCGGCTGCGCGAGCTGCCCGCGGCCTCGCCGAAGGCCTGCTGATGAGCATGAAAGAGCCGTACCCGGTCGCGGTGGCGAAGCTTGGCCAGGCGATCGCCGTGGCCGGCTCGATGGGCGAAGTCATCCCCGATAGCGCGGCCGCCTTGGTCACGCTGGCTGCGCTGCACGGCGGCGATCCGGTGCGGGCGCGCAGCATCATCGGTCGCGCGGTGCGCACCGGCGGTGACGGCCTCTTCGAGCGCCGGCACCGGCTGCTGCTCGGCTGGACGAAGATGTGCGACGGCCAGCTCGCCTCCGCCGGCGCCGATGCCGACGCCGCCTGCCTGGGTGCGGCCACCGACCTGCATCGGCGCGACGCGCTATGGGCGGCGACGCTACGCACCGCGATTTCGCGTCGCAGCGGCGACAGCGGGGCGCTGCACAAGCATTGGTATGCGGCGATGGAGGTGCTCGCCGAGTACTCCATCGACTTGTTCACCCTGCTGCCGTTGGGTGAATTGTGGGTCGCCGCGGCCAGGATGCGCCAGGTGACCCAACTGCGCCACACCCTGGATCTGGCATTCGGATTGTTGGACTCGCTGGGCAACCCGGTCTTGTGGTCGGTGCCGCTGCACTGGGCGGGCGTGCATGCCGGAATCCTCACCGGCTCACCGGAGTCCGTGGCACCGCACGGGCGGGCCCTCACCGCGGCGGCCTCCCAGAGCGTGTTCGCCCAAGCGTTGGCGGGTGCCGGTCGTACCTGGCTGCGGGTGCTCGCCGACCAGGTCGACGCCGACGAGGTGACCCTGGCCGCCCGCTCTCTGGCCCAGTTCGGGTTGACTTGGGATGCGACCCGGCTTGCCGGTCAAGCCGCGCTGCAGACGCCGGATGCGCGCGTGTCGGGCGAGATGTTGCAGCTCGCCCGTGATCTCAAGCTGGTCGCCGCGGTGGATGAGACACCCGATGACGAGTTCGGCTCTGGCGCTTCGAAAGTGACCCGCCAGCCGACGTCGGCCTCGCCGTTATCCGCGCGGGAACGCGAAGTCGCCGAGCTGCTTCTCCTGGGCTTGCCGTATCGCGACGTCGGCCGTCAGCTGTTTATCTCGGCCAAAACCGTCGAACACCATGTGGCGCGGATCCGCCGCCGGCTCGGCGCCGGCTCGCGTTCCGAGATGTTGTCGATGCTGCGCGCAATATTGGCTTCGTAGCACTGCTTTGGATTGCGCCGACGGCGGTCGGGTGCGAGCCTCGGCTACGGGCGCTTGGGATGGAGCCGATGACGGGAATCGAACCCGCGTATTCAGCTTGGGAAGCTGATGTTCTGCCATTGAACTACATCGGCGCTGTCGACAACGAAGGCTAGCACCCGGAGGCAGATCCGTTGGGCGAGTAGTCCGTCGGCGTGCGGCCTACCCGGCGCCGTCCAGGCCTGCGATGAATGCGCAGGACGGGGGAATGGCCGCTGACCCGCAAATTCCAGAACCGATGTTTATTCTTTCGTGATCTTGTCGTAATGTGCCTTGGGTGGGTCGGCACCGATTAGCCAAGAAGCGGCGTAAATCACCGCTGCTGCTGGCAGGGCTGCTGGCCCCCGCCGCGGCGTTCTTCGCGGCGGCGGGAGATGGCGGCCCATTCGTCCCTCGGCACGACCCCATCCCCGTTATTGGCGACACCGGACCCTGTTGCCTAGAAATCGTCGCGGCGAAGCCGACCGCGATTGTGCTCGCGTCGGACGTGTCCCGCACCGACGGCATGGCTCCGCCCCTCGCCGCCTCGAGGTATCACACGCGATCGCGCTTCTTACCCGCCGGGCTCGCATCGGAACAGGGCCTCCAGGTGAGGACCATCCTGGTCTCCCGCAGCATCAGCGCGACGTTCCCCGAGATCCACGAGATCGGCGGCGTGCGGCCCGATCCGCTGCCCTGGCATCCGCTCGGTCTGGCCCTCGACGTGATGATCCCCAACCCGCAGAGCGCCGAGGGCATCGCCCTGGGCGACGAGATCGTCGCTTACGTGATGAAGAACGCCCGCCGCTTCGGGATCCAGGACGCGATCTGGCGCGGCGTCTACTACACCCCCGGCGGGGCGCAACCCAGCAGGCTCGGTCACTATGACCACGTCCACGTCACGACCACTGGCGGTGGTTACCCCAAGGGCGGGGAGATGTACCTCGCCGACTGAACGGCCGGCGGCGCGCAGCGGATAGGCTCGTCGCGTGCTGCTCTCCGATCGTGACCTCAGGGCCGAAATCTCCGCCGGACGGTTGGGCATCGACCCCTACGACGACACCTTGGTGCAGCCGTCCAGTATCGACGTCCGCTTGGACTGCATGTTCCGGGTGTTCAACAACACCCGGTACACCCACATCGACCCCGCCAAGCAGCAGGACGAGCTGACAACGTTGGTCGAACCCGTGGAGGGGGAGCCGTTCGTGCTGCACCCGGGGGAGTTCGTGCTCGGGTCCACGCTGGAGTTGTTCACGCTGCCCGAGGACCTCGCGGGCCGGCTGGAAGGCAAGTCGTCGCTGGGCCGGCTGGGCCTGCTGACGCACTCGACGGCCGGCTTCATCGATCCGGGTTTCAGTGGTCACATCACGCTGGAGCTGTCCAACGTCGCCAACCTGCCGATCACGCTGTGGCCGGGCATGAAGATCGGTCAGCTGTGCATCCTGCGGTTGACCAGTCCGGCCGAACACCCTTACGGCAGTTCCCAAGTAGGTTCGAAGTACCAGGGCCAGCGAGGACCCACGCCGTCGCGCTCCTATCAGAACTTCATAAGGACTACATAGGTTCTGGGGCGCTCCCGCACCCGCTTTCTGCGCGATACTTAGTTAGTCGTGGTTTTTTCCTCCGCCTGACCACGGTTCATCTCGCAAGACCTTTGGAGGGGTTTGTCTTGGATATCGTGCTCGGGGTGTCGATGGCACCGGCATCAATCCAAATGGTTGTGCTTGAAGGCGAATACGCCGACGGCGCCACGGTGGAAGAGGACGTCTTCGACGTCGCCGCCGCCGATGAAGCGGCCACCGCGAGCGCGCCGGATCAGGTGCTCGCCGCCATCCTGGGCACCCGCGAGGGCGCGGCCGAAGCCGGCCTCGAGGTGTCGTCCATCGGCGTGACGTGGACCGACCAGCTGGAAGCGGCGACATTGCACGACGCGCTGGCCGCCCACCGCGTCGAGCACGTCATGCTCGTCTCGGCCTTTCTGGCCGCGACCGCGTTGGCCCAAAATGTCGGCGGGGCAATGGGTTACGAGCGAACCGCGGTGATGTTCGTGGAGCCCGACACAGCGACACTGGCCGTCGTCGAGACCTCCGACGGGTCGATCCCCGACATCTACAAGCAACCGCTCTACGCCGAGTCGTATGACCAGGCGGCCGCGCAACTCGGCGGCATGATTGCCGGGCTGGAGAAGCTGGAAGCGGCGCCGGACGGCGTGCTGGTGGTGGGCTCCGGCGTGGACGTCGGCCCGCTGAAGCCGGCGCTGCAGACGGCGACCTCCCTGGCGGTGAGCGTTCCCGAGGAGCCGGAGACGGCGCTGGCCCGCGGCGCCGCGCTGGCGTCGGCCAACGCACCGCTGTTCGCCTCGTCGACCGCCGCGCTGGCCTACGCGCAGGACCCCGGCACCGGCGCCGTCGACCAGCACTCGCTGCCCGAATACCTTTACGCGCCATTCGCGCCGGAGCCCGGGGATGACGAGCTCGCCTACAGCGCGGTGCCGGACGAGGACGCCGACTCGCCCACCGTCGTCATCGAGAAGCTCTTCATGCCCGAAGAAAACCAACCGCGGCGCAGGCCTGCCCTGCTGATCGGCAGCGGGCTGGCGGTCGCCGGCATCAGCGCGGTGTTGGCGCTGGAGATTGCATTGGCGATCGGCATCCGCTCGACCGGGACCGTCGCTTTGCAGCCCACGCCCGGCCAGCACCTCATCGTCCCGACGCAGGAGCCGCCGGCGCCCGCTGAGGCTTCGGCCCCGGCGGCGAAGCTCAACCAGCCGGAGCCGGTGGCGGCGCCCAAGCCGATGACCCCGCAGTTCGCCGCGCAGCTGCCCGCGGCCCCTCCACCGCCCGCGGCACCGCCCATTCCCGCGGCCCCGCCTCCGGTGCCGGTTCCCGTCGTGATCCCGCCGCTGGTGCCGGTTATCGTGCCGCCGGTCCGCGTGCCCAACCCGGTTGTGGTGAGCCCGCCAGTCATCCAGGCTCCGCCGCACGTGTCGCCACCACCGCAGGTGTTGCCCCAGCCGCCGGTGCATCTTCCGCCGCTGCAGTCGCCTCCTCACCAAACGCCGCCGGGGCAAGGCACGTCGCCGGTTCCGGAGGGCTCGGGCGGTTCGACTGGTGGGCATGTGCCGCCGCCGGGTTCGGGTGCGGGCGGTTCTACTGGTGGGCATGTGCCGCCGCCGGGTTCGGGTGCCGGCGGTTCTACTGGCGGTCATGTGCCGCCGCCGGGTTCGGGTGCCGGCGGTTCTACTGGCGGTCATGTGCCACCGCCCGGCTCGGGCACGGGCGGTTCCACCGGCGGTCATGTGCCGCCGCCTGGTTCGGGTCCCGGTGGACTCGGCGGTGGTCACCTGCCACCCCCAGGTGAGGGTGGTCTCGGCGGCGGACACGTTTCACCCCCGGCCGGCGGGCCGGGCGGATTGGGCGGCGGACACGTTACGACCCCGGGTTCGGGCGGCGGTGCGCCCTCCGGGCCTGGTGGCCTGTTCGGCGGCGGCGGCCATGGCGGCGGACCCGCCGGTGGTATCGGCGCTCCGGGTGGCGGCGGCTTCGGCGGTGGCCACAGTGGTGGCGGCGGCCTGGGTGGTGGCGGCCTGGGTGGTGGCGGCCTTGGTGGTGGCGGCGGCCACAGCAGCGGCGGCTTCGGCGGCGGCGGTGGCGGCGGGCACAAATAGCCCGCGACCACCGAAGCTCACCTAGCGGCGCCCAACCGATTCGCGTGATGGTTGAGGTGTTGCGCGGCCAGGGCTTTGGCAGCGCCCAGGGCTTTGGCGGCGCCCGTGGATTCGGTGGTTTCGGCCACAGTTAGCCGGGTCCGACGCCGGGGTAGACCCATCTTCGCGCGCTAGGGTGGCGACTTAGGGGTGGCGCGGCAGAGCTGCGAAAGTCATCCGGCCGATTCTCGAAGTGACTAAGCCCCGTAGTGGCAACGCAGGTGTCGTCGCACGGGCACGGCAATTGATTTGGAGGAGCGGTGGACGTCGTACTTGGCGTGTCTATGGCGCCTGAGACGGTCCGCATGGTTCTCGTCGAAGGCGAGGCTGCCGGTGGGGTGACCGTCGACCAGGACGACTTCCGCCTCACCGATCAGACGACGGCGGTCGCGGCGGCGGACCGCGTGGTCGCCGCGATCCTCGGCACGCGCGAGAGCGCGACCCAGGGCGGCTATCAGCTGAAATCGAGCGGAGTGACCTGGACCGATGCGGCTGAGGCGGCCGCGCTGCGAAATGCGTTGGCGGCACGCAAGATCGAGAACGTCACGCTGGTGCCGACGGTGATGGCCGCGGCGGCGCTGGCTCAGGCGGCGGGCAGCGCGACCAATTGCGCGCGTACCGCGCTGCTGTTGGTCGAACCCACCACCGCGACGCTGGCCGTCGTCGACACCGCCGACGGGTCGGTGGCCGATGTGCGTCGGCATCCGCTGCCCAGCAGCGACGAGGCCGCGCTGGCGAAGCTGGCCGCGATGGTCTCGGGCGCCGAATCGATGACGGCGCGCCCGGACGGGCTGTTCCTGGTGGGCTCGGACGTCGACATTCCGTACATCAAGCCGGCGCTCGAAGCGGTGACGTCGCTGTCGGTGACCACGCCCGAGGAACCCGAGATGGCGTTGGCGCGGGGCGCGTCGCTGGCGGCGGCCAACGCGCAGTTGGGCGCGCCGTCCACGATCGCGATGCCCCACGCGGGGGATCTCTCGGCCGACAGCCGCGAGCTGGCCTACAGCGCCGAGTCGACGACCGGAAAGTCGCGGGCGACCGGCACCGACGGCGAGTCCGCCGCACACTCGCGCGAGCGACGCAGCCGGAGATCGGTGCTTGCCGTCGTCGCCGCGACGCTGATATTCGTCGGCGGTGTCGTGGCGCTGGCCGTGGCGCTGGCCGTCGACATCCGGCCGCACGCGCCGCAGCGCCCCGACATCACCCAAAACGTCGTCGCCCCCACCAACCAGGCTCCGCCGCCGCCAGCGACGCGCCCCGCGCCAACGCCATCTCGGGTTCCTCGGGCGTGGTCACCGACAGCGACGTCACCGCTTCGAGCGCCGGCTTGATGTACGGAATGTCGACGTCCGAGCCCACCAGGAACAGCCCGTCCGGGCGCGCCGTCCACGATCGCGATGCCCCACGCGGGGGATCTCTCGGCCGACAGCCGCGAGCTGGCCTACAGCGCCG
>NZ_LZKH01000177.1:0-11055 GCF_001672745.1 Mycobacterium sp. E1386 | reverse complement strand
GGTGTCAATGGCGCCGACGGCCGTCCGAATGGTGCTGGTCGAAGGCCAGAATGGCGAAGGCGCCACCGTCGACGAAGACAATTTCGACGTTCCGCCCGAAGATGACGCCGCAACGCTCAGCGCGGCCAACCAGGTAGTCTCCGCGATCCTGGGCACGCGTGAGGGCGCCGCCGAGGGCGGCTACCAACTGGCCTCGACAGGGGTCACCTTCACCGACCCGATCGAGGCCGCCGCGCTGCGCGATGCGCTGGCCGCCCACAAGGTCGAGAACGTGATGTTGGTCTCGTCCTTCCTGGCCGCGGCGGCCCTGGCCCAGGCGGTCGGCAGTCAAACCAACTATGCGCAAACGGCGCTGCTCTACATCGAGCCCGACACCGCGACCCTCGCTGTCGTCAACAGCGCCGACGGGTCGGTTGCCGATGTCCGCCGGGAACCCCTGCCGGCCGACGACGAGGCCGCGGTGGCCCAGCTGGCCACCATGGTTTCGCAGGCCGAGACGATGGAGACCCGCCCGGACGGGGTGTTCGTCGTCGGCTCCGGCGTTGACATCCCGCTGATCAAGCCCGCGCTCGAGGCGGCGACCACGCTGCCGCTGTCGGCTCCCGAGGAGCCGGAGACGGCGCTGGCCCGGGGCGCGGCGCTGGCCTCGGCGCACGCCCCGCTGTTCTCCTCCTCCACCGCAGCGCTGGCCTACGCCCAAGACCCGGGCACCGGCGCCATCAACCCGTTCGCGATTGCGCCGGGCTACTTCGAAACCCCGGGAACCCTGGAAAGGGACGCCCTCGCGTACAGCGCCGTCCCCGACGACGTCGACGACTTCTACACCGGCGCGCAAACCGGCGCCACCGCGCTCGTCGACGCCGGTTATCCCGAGCGCCGCTCCTTCCGGCTGGTGGGCAGCATCGTGGCGGGCGTCTTCGTCATCGGTGTGGTGGCGCTGGTCGTCTCGCTGGCGATCGCGATCCGGCCCACGGCCAACGTCCGGCCCAGCCCGAACCAGAACGTCGTCGTCGCGCCCACCCGGCCGGCCCCGGCCCCCGCGGCTCCCGCGCCGGCCGAGGCTCCGGCGCCCGCGGCGCCCGCCCCGGCACCGGCGGCTCCGGCCCCCGCTCCGGCGGCCCCGGCGCCCGCTCCGGAGGCCCAGGTGCCCGCCCCGGCGGCTCCCGCTCCTGTTCCGGTTCCCGAAGCCCCGGCGCCTGCCCCGATTCCGGTCGCGCCGGCTCCCGCGCCGCCACCTCCGGTGGCGCCCGTTCCGGTGCCGATCCCGCTGCCGATCCCAGGCATCGGTGGACCGATCATCGGTGGGCCGCCCGGTGGCGGCTTCGGCGGTGGTCATGGCGGCGGAGACGAAGGTCACGGCGGCGGTGGCGGCGGGTTCCCCGGCATTCCGGGCTTCGGCGGCGGCCACGGCGGTTTCGGCGGTGGCCACGGTGGGTTCGGCCGGCACTAATCGGTTCGGGGCCAGCTGTCACCTGCCGTTTGCCTTCCGCTTAGGGAGGCGATGCAGTTAGCTCATCGCGACGACGTATACCGGTTACATGCGATGCACCGTCTTCGGCACCGGCTACCTGGGTGCCACCCACGCGGTCGGAATGGCGGAACTGGGACATGAGGTGGTCGGGGTCGACATCGACCCGGGCAAGGTCGCCAAGCTCGCTGGCGGTGACATTCCCTTCTATGAACCCGGCCTGCGCAAGCTGCTGACGAAGAACCTGGCAACGGGCCGCCTGCGGTTCACCACCGACTACGACATGGCGGCCGAATTCGCCGACGTGCATTTCCTCGGGGTGGGCACGCCACAGAAGAAGGGCGAGTACGGCGCCGATCTGCGCCACGTCTACGCCGTGATCGACGCCCTGGTGCCGCGGCTGACGAGATCGTCGGTGCTCGTGGGGAAATCGACCGTTCCGGTGGGAACCGCCGCCGAGCTGAACCACCGGGCGGCAGCGTTGGCGCCGCGCGGGGTCGACGTCGAGATCGCCTGGAACCCCGAGTTCCTGCGTGAGGGCTACGCGGTGCACGACACCCTGCATCCGGACCGCATCGTCCTAGGGGTCCAACAGGATTCGACACGGGCCGAGGCGGCGGTCCGTGAACTCTACGGCCCCCTGCTCGCCGAGGGTGTGCCGTTCCTGCTGACGGACCTGCAGACCGCGGAGCTGGTCAAGGTTTCCGCCAACGCCTTTCTGGCGACGAAGATTTCGTTCATCAACGCCATCTCCGAGGTGTGCGAGGCCGCCGGCGCAGACGTCAGCGTGCTGGCCGATGCGCTCGGCTACGATCCCCGCATCGGCCGCCAATTCCTCAACGCCGGTTTGGGTTTCGGCGGTGGCTGCCTGCCCAAGGACATCCGTGCCTTCATGGCCCGCGCCGGCGAACTGGGCGCCGACCAGGCGCTGACCTTCCTGCGCGAGGTCGACAGCATCAACATGCGCCGGCGCAGCCGGATGGTGGAGCTCGCCAGCGCGGCCTGCGGCGGGTCGCTGCTGGGCGCCAATATCGCCGTGCTCGGTGCGGCGTTCAAGCCCGAATCCGACGATGTGCGCGACTCGCCAGCGCTCAACGTCGCTGGTCAGCTGCAGCTCAACGGCGCCGCGGTCAACGTGTACGACCCCAAGGCGCTCGACAACGCGCAGCGGCTGTTCCCGACGCTGAACTACGCGGTTTCGGTTGAGGAGGCGTGTGATCGCGCGGACGCGGTGCTCGTTCTGACCGAATGGCGCCAATTCATCGACCTCGACCCCGGCGACCTGGCCGACCGCGTGCGGGCCCGGGTCATCGTCGACGGCCGCAACTGCCTCGATGCCGCCCGCTGGAAGCAAGCGGGCTGGCGGCTGTTCCGGCTGGGGGCGCCGCGGCCCTAGCCGGCCGCTAGCCAGCGCTCGAAGGCGGAGCGGAATCGTGCGTCGGCTCGCATTCCGCCATCCGTCGCAGCTCCTGAGCCATGGCGCGATCTTCTTGCGCGAACTGGCGGTGCACAGCCGCGTGTTCCCGGTATTCGTCCCTGCGCCATAGACCGCAATAGGGACGAAGTCCTCTGCCCAGTGAGCCCTTGGTCGTTTGGCGCCGGCGAGTAGCCTGACCCGCGTGGATTATGCCGGTGCATTCCTGGAAGAAAACCGCGCATTTTCGGAGCTTTTCCGGGATGCGGACCAGTCCACGCGCGTGCCGACCTGCCCGGGGTGGGACCTCAATCAGCTGCTGCGCCACGTCGGCCGTGGCGACCGCTGGGCGGCGCAGATCGTGCGGGAGCGACTGCAGGAGTTTCTCGACTTCCGGTCCGTCGAGGGCGGCAAGCCGCCACCCGATCCGGCCGACGCCATCTCCTGGTTGCACGGCGGCGCGCAGCGGCTGGTCGACGCCGTCGAGCTGACGGGTGTGGAAACGCCGGTGTGGACCTTTCTCGGCCTCCGCCCGGCGAACTGGTGGATCCGCCGCCGCTTGCACGAGGTGGCGGTGCATCGGGCCGACGCGGCCATCGCGCTGGGCGCCGAATTCGCGCTGGATGCCGGCCTGGCCGCCGATGCGATCACCGAATGGCTCGAGCGCATCGCGATCCAGGCCGGCGGCGAAGGGGCGGCACTCCCGCTCGAGGGCGGAAACACCCTGCACCTGCACGCCACCGACCCTGGTCTGGGCGAAGCCGGCGAGTGGACTATCGGAGTCGACGACGGCCGGATCGCCTGGTCGCACGAGCACGGCAAGGGCACGGCGGCGTTGCGGGGCGGCGCGACCGAGCTGCTGCTGGCCATCCTGCGCCGGGTGCCGCTCGCCGACACGGGCATTCAGTTGTTCGGCGACGAGGCGGTGTGGCAGAACTGGCTGGACCGTACCCCGCTCTAGCCACGGCGGCTGGGCGCACACGGTAACTTGCAACCCATGACCACTTCGGAGATCGCCACCGTCCTGGCATGGCACGACGCGCTCAACTCGGCCGACCTGGAAACCCTGCTCGCGTTGTCCAGCGACGACATCGAGATCGGCGACGCGCACGGGGCCGCGCAGGGGCACGAGGCGCTGCGTGGGTGGGCCGCCTCCCGCCACGCGACGGCCGAACTCGGCCGGATGTACGTGCACGACGGGGTCGTGGTCGTCGAACAGAAGGTCAGCGCCCCGGACAATCCCGGGGCCGTGACAACCGCCGCGTCGGCATTCCGCGTGGTCCACGACCACGTGACGTCCGTGTTCCGGCACGACGACCTGGCGTCGGCGCTGGCGGCGACCGAACTCACCGAAAACGACCTCGTCAACTAAGCGCGGAACAGGGAGTCATTCATGCGCGGGATCATCTTGGCCGGCGGCTCGGGCACTCGCCTGCATCCGATCACCGTCGGCATCAGCAAGCAGTTGCTTCCGGTGTACGACAAACCGATGGTCTACTACCCGCTGTCCACCCTGATGATGGCCGGGATCCAGGACATTCTGGTGATCACCACCCCGCACGATGCGGCGGGCTTTCAGCGGCTTCTAAGCGACGGCTCACAGTTCGGGATCAACATCAGCTACGTGACGCAGCAAAGCCCCGACGGTCTGGCCCAGGCCTTCGTGCTGGGCGCCGACCACATCGGCAACGACTCGGTGTCGTTGGTGTTGGGCGACAACATCTTCTACGGCCCGGGGCTGGGCACCAGCCTGAGCCGTTTCCAAAACATAAGCGGCGGGGCCGTTTTCGCCTACTGGGTGGCCAACCCATCGGAGTACGGCGTCGTCGAGTTCAGCGACGACGGCACAGCGCTGTCGCTGGAGGAGAAACCCAAGACGCCGAAGTCCAATTACGCGGTGCCGGGCTTGTATTTCTACGACAACGACGTGATCGAGATTGCCAAAGGCTTGAAGAAATCGGCGCGCGGTGAATACGAGATCACCGAGGTCAACCAGATCTATCTCAACCGGGGCCAGCTCTCGGTCGAGGTGATGGCCCGCGGGACGGCGTGGCTCGACACCGGCACGTTCGACTCCCTGCTGGACGCCAGCGATTTCGTGCGCACGCTGGAACGGCGGCAGGGCCTGAAGGTCAGCGTCCCCGAGGAAGTGGCGTGGCAGCGGGGCTGGATCACCGACGAGCAGTTGGCCGAGCGCGCCCACACGCTGCTCAAGTCCGGATACGGCGGCTATCTGCTGGATCTGTTGGAGCGGAGCCGGTTTCACTAGGCTTCGCCAGCGCCGCGGCGATCGCCGTCGTCAGCGGCACCGACAGCGCCAGTGCGATGCCGCCCACCGCCGACCGCGCGATCTCGATGGCCACACTTTCGCTGGTCAGCACGTCGGTCAACGAGCGGTTGGCCACGCTGAACAGCAGCAGTAGCGGCAGCGAGCTGCCCGCGTAGGCGAGCACCAGCGTGTACACCGTGCTGGCGATGTGGTCGCGGCCAACTCGGATGGCGCCCAGGAAGATCGCGCGCCGCGAGCCACCGAGGTGGGCGAGCTCGAACACCGTCGATGCCTGCGTCACCGTCACATCGTTGAGCACGCCCAGCGACCCGATGATGAAGCCGGCGAGCAGCAGGCCGCTGATCGACACGTTGCCCAAATACGCGCTGACGGTGGCGTTCTGGTCATCGGACAACCCGGTCAAATGGGCCACTTGTATTGCCGCCCAAGATAATCCCGCCGCAACCAACAGCGAAGTCAGGGTGCCCAGCAGCGCGGCGCTGGTGCGCAGGCTCACGCCGTGCGCCAGATAGATGACCGCGTAGAGGATGGCCGCCGCGGCCACCAGGGCCACCGGAACCGCGGGCGCGCCGTCGCGCAACGCAGGCAGCAAGAACGCCACCAGGACCACGAACGCGACCCCGATGCCCACCAGCGCCAGCAGTCCCCGCCAGCGTGCCACGGCGACGATCACCACAGCGAATGCGACGGCCAGCGCGACCAACGACCAGCCACGTTCGAAGTCGTAGAACGCGTAGCTGGTGGCGCCCTGATCGTCGACCTGCCGGACGAGCCGAATGTGGTCTCCCACCGCGAATTTCGGCTGGCCCGGACCGGGGGAGGATTCCAGCAACGTGTTGGCGCCCGCATTGGGCCCGGAATCGATGGCCACCTGGGTCAGCACGCACCGCCCCGCGCCCGGCGGCGCCGGCTGCGGCGCGGTGGTGAGCACCTGGCTGACCGACGGGCTGCCGCAGTCACCCACGCCGCTGGACAGCACGTGTCCGGCCTGCGTGCTCACGGCGCCGCCGGCCGCATTCTGGAAGGGCATCGGGATGGCGACGTGCTGCCGGCTGGGCCACAGCGCGATGGCGCCACCCAGGACCGCCACCCCGATCGCCACCAGCAGCCCGACGACGATCCTGGCGGGCAGCGACTCAACCGGGGCCGGCCCGGACAGGCTGTGTGAATGCGAGTGCGAGTGCGTCACGCGGTCCACCGTAGAGGCGCCGGCTGCGAAGTTCCTTACTGGCGATAGCTGACCAGGAAGTTGCCCAGCCGCTCGATCGCCGCCGCCAGGTCGCGGGCCCACGGCAGCGTCACGATGCGCAGGTGATCCGGTGCCGGCCAATTGAATCCGGTGCCCTGCGTGACGAGGATCTTCTCCTGCAGCAGCAGGTCGAGGACGAGCTGTTCGTCGTCGGTGATGTCGTAGACCTCGGGGTCCAGCCGGGGAAACGCGTACAGCGCGCCCTCGGGTTTGACGCAGGACACCCCGGGAATCTCGTTGAGCTTCTCCCAGGCGACGTCACGCTGCTCGAGCAGGCGCCCGCCGGGCAGCACCAGGTCTTCGATGCTCTGATGGCCACCGAGGGCCACCTGGATGCCGTGCTGGGCCGGGACGTTGGGGCATAGCCGCATGTTGGCCAGCAGGTTGATGCCCTCGATGAAGCTCTCGGCGTGGTCCTTGGGGCCGGTGATCGCCAGCCAGCCCGCGCGGTAGCCGGCCACCCGGTAGGCCTTGGACAGCCCGTTGAACGTGAGGCACAACATATCGTGGGCCAGCGAGGCCACGTTGATGTGCTTGGCGTCGTCGTAGAGGATCTTGTCGTAGATCTCGTCGGCGAGCAGCAGCAGTTCGTGCTTGCGCGCCAATTCCACCATCTGGGTGAGGACCTCGCGGCTGTAGACCGCGCCGGTCGGGTTGTTGGGGTTGATGATGACCAGCGCCTTGGTGCGCTCGGTGATCTTGGACTCCAGGTCGGCGATGTCGGGCTGCCACGCCTGCGTCTCGTCGCACAGGTAGTGCACGGGCGTGCCGCCGGCCAGGGAGGTCGACGCCGTCCACAGCGGGTAGTCCGGCGACGGGATCAACACCTCGTCGCCGTTGTCGAGCAGGGCCTGCAGCGTCATCGTGATCAGCTCGGAGCACCCGTTGCCCAGATAGACGTCGTCGACGTCGAAGCGGGGGAAGCCCTCGACCAACTCGTAGCGGGTGACCACGGCCCGGCGTGCGGGCAGGATGCCCTGCGAGTCGGAGTAGCCCTGCGCGTAGGGCAGCGCCTGGATCATGTCGCGCATGATCACGTCGGGCGCCTCGAAGCCGAACGGCGCCGGGTTGCCGATGTTGAGCTTGAGGATGCGGTGCCCTTCGGCCTCCAGCCGCGCGGCATGCTGGTGCACCGGGCCGCGGATCTCGTACAGAACGCCCTGAAGCTTGGACGACTGCGCGAAGACACGCTGCCGGTGGTGCGCGGACGCGTTCAGGGGCAGCTGGTGAGTGGTCACGTCACCAATGGTGCCACTTCTGTCCACCGAAATTTGCTGTCAAGCCGCAAAATCCCAGGTCAGCGCTTGCCCGGCGGACGGGCCCCGCGCGCGATACCCAGCCCCTTCACCGGTGGACCCGACGGTGCGTCCGCGCCGTCGGTCTCCTTTGCCGGCTCCGCTTTCGGCGCCGGCTCCGGTTCGGCTTGTTCGGGCTGAGCCTCCGCCTTGGGTGCCTCGGCGGCCGGGGCGGCCTTCTTGGCGCCCGGTCGTTTCGCGCCGGCGGCGATGCCCAGGCCCTTGACCGGCGCCGCGGGCGCCTTCTCCTCGGCCGTGCCGTCGGCCGCCTCGGGCTCGGCTTGTTCGGGCTGAGCCTCGGCCTTGGGTGCCTCGGCGGCCGGGGCGGCCTTCTTGGCGCCCGGTCGCTTGGCGCCCGCTGCGATGCCCAACCCCTTGGCCGGGGCGGCGGGTGCCGCCGACTCCGCCGGCGCCTCCGTCTTGGCCTCGGCCTGGGCGGGCGCGGCCTTCTTGGCGCCGGGCTTCTTGGCGCCACCGGCGATGCCCAGCCCCTTGGCGGGCGCGGGCGCGGATGCCTCGGCTTTGCCGTCGCCGGCGGGCTCGGCCGCCTTCTTTCCGGGCTTCTTGGCGCCACCGGCGATGCCCAGCCCCTTGGCGGGCGCGGGCGCTGCGGGCGCCGCCTCGGACTTGGGGGCCGCCTCGGCGGGTGCCTCCTCGGTCTCCTTGGCCGGCGCCTCGACGGTGGCGGTGGCCTTTGGTGCCTGAGCCGCCCGCTTCTCCGCCTCCTTGGCGGCCGTGCCCTTCTCCGGCAGCGTCGCCTTGTCGTATTCGAGGGACCCGAGCAGCACCTGGGCGACGTCGAGCACCTCGACGCCGCTGCGGCCGGCCTCTTCCTGCCGGTCGTTGACGCCGTCGGTGACCATCACGCGGCAGAACGGGCAGCCGGTCGCGATCGTGGCCGCCCCGGTGGCCAGGGCCTCGTCGACACGCTCGTGGTTGATCCGCTTGCCGATGTGCTCTTCCATCCACATCCGCGCGCCACCGGCACCGCAGCAGAAGCTGCGCTCGGCGTGCCGCGGCATCTCGGTGAGCGTCGCGCCCGCCGCCCCGATCAGCTCGCGCGGCGCCTCGTACACCTTGTTGTGCCGGCCCAGGTAGCACGGGTCGTGGTAAGTGATGTCCTGGGACACCGGCGTCACCGGCACCAGCTTGTTGTCGCGGATCAGCCGGTTCAGCAGCTGGGTGTGGTGCAACACCGAGTAGTTAGAGCCCAGCTGCCGGTATTCGCGGCCCAGGGTGTTGAAGCAGTGCGGGCAGGTGACGACGATCTTGCGGTCGACGGTCTCCACGCCCTCGAACACCCCGTCCAGGGTCTCCACGGCCTGCTGCGCCAGCTGCTGGAAGAGGAACTCGTTGCCGGAGCGACGCGCGGAGTCACCGTTGCAGGTTTCACCGGTGCCCAGCACCAGGTACTTCACCCCGGCGATGGCTAGCAGCTCCGCGACGGCCTTGGTGGTCTTCTTGGCCTTGTCGTCGTAGGCGCCGGCGCAGCCGACCCAGAACAGGTACTCGAAGCCGTCGAAGCTGTCCACGTCCTCGCCGTACACGGGAACGTCGAAGTCCACCTCGTCGATCCAGTTGGTCCGGTCGGACGCGTTCTGGCCCCACGGGTTGGCCTTGGTCTCCAGGTTCTTGAACAGCACCGAAAGTTCCGAGGGGAATTCGGATTCCATCATCACCTGGTAGCGGCGCATGTCGATGATGTGGTCGACGTGCTCGATGTCCACCGGGCACTGCTCGACGCAGGCGCCGCAGGACACGCAGGACCACAGCACGTCGGGGTCGATGACGCCGCCCTGCTCGGCGGTGCCGACCAGCGGCCGGGTGGCCTGCTCCGGGCCGGAGCCCATGACGCGGCCGAAGCCCGACTCGGGGACGTGGTGCGCCTCGGCGTGCTTCTCGCCGGCCAGTTCCTCGCCGATCCCGCCCTCCGGCGTGTTCTCGGCGGGCGATTCCTTATCCCCGAGGATGTAGGGCGCCTTGGCCATCCAGTGGTCGCGCAGGTCCATGATGACGAGCTTGGGAGACAGCGGCTTGCCGGTGTTCCAGGCCGGGCATTGCGACTGGCAGCGACCGCATTCGGTGCAGGTGGCGAAGTCCAGCATGGCCTTCCAGCTGAAGTCCTCGATCTTGCCGCGGCCGAACTCGGCGTCGTCGGGCGGGTTTTCGAAGTCGATCGGCTTGCCGTCGGCCTCGATCGGCAGCAGCGGACCCAACCCGTCGGGCAGCCGCTTGAAGATGACGTTGATCGGCGCCGTGAAGATGTGCAGGTGCTTGGAGTGCAGCACGATGATGAGGAAGGCCAGCATGACGGCGATGTGCAGGAGCAGGGCCGTCGTCTCGATGATCTCGTTGGCGGGCTGGCCGAGCGGGCGCAGGATCGCCCCGAAGAGCTGAGACAGGAAGGCGCCGTTGCCGTAGGGCAGCGTGCCGTTGTTGACCGCCGACCCGCGGACCAGCACGTAGGTCCAGATGACGTTGAAGATCATGAACAGCACCAGCCACGCGCCGCCGGTGTGAGAACCGTAGAACCGTGACGAGCGGCCGATTTCGCGCGGGCTGCGCATCAGCCGAATGATGGCGAACGTGGTGATGCCGAGGAAGACGGCGGTGGCGAAGAAGTCCTGCAGGAAGCCCAGCGCGTCCCAGCGCCCGATGATCGGGATGTGGAAGTTGTCCTGGAACAGCAGGCCGTAGGCCTCGATGTAGACCGTGAGCAGGATGAAGAAGCCCCACATGGTGAAGAAGTGGGCCAGGCCGGGGATCGACCACTTGAGCAGGCGGCGCTGCCCGAAGACCTCGGCGATCTCCGTCCAGATTCGCCGGCCGGGGTCGTCGGTGTGACCCGGCGCGGGCTTCCCGGACGTGACGAGCTTGAACAGCCACAGGACCCGTCGTCCGGCGAGCGCGGCCACGACCAGCGTCATGCCCATGCCCACGATGAGTCTGATCAGCATCTGCGTGGTCACAGAAGGTCTCCCCAATGCATGTTTGATTCAGCCTGCGAATTGTTTGCCTGCTTAGCCCTGCTCATAGTTACATCTCCGCAGCTTCCGCCGCGAGAAAGGCTGCCCTAACTTGGAGGTCCGCGGTGCCCGTGGCCTGCCGTATCAGCGGGCCCGTGTGACCCTCGTCGCCGGGACCGGCCGCGTCAGCCCCGCGGTACGAAGGGCGGCAGCAGCGGCCGGAACCGGGTCGTCGTCGGGGGTGCGGCTGTGGTGGTCGCTTGCGACGTCGTGGGCGGCGCGGTGGTCGTCGTCGGCGGGGGCGTGGTCGTCGTGGTGGTCGGCGGCGGCGTCGTGGTGGTGGTGGTCGTGGTCGGCGCCGCGGTCGTCGTGG
>NZ_LZKH01000176.1:0-28484 GCF_001672745.1 Mycobacterium sp. E1386 | reverse complement strand
TTCACGGCGACGCCGGGGCAGCGCCCACGCGTTCCCGCCAGTTCTGCACCATGACCAATCGCCCCGACGAGGCGAGCGTCATGAACAACGTGTCGCCATCGGGGCTCAGCGCGACGTTGGTGGTCATCGGATCTTCGGCGGGAATGGCGCCCAACAGCTCGCCTCGTCGGGGCGATTGGTCATGGTGCAGAACTGGCGGGAACGCGTGGGCGCTGCCCCGGCGTCGCCGTGAAGCTGGTCCGGCACCGGCTGCGTTCGCCGTTCCCGCCCGCCGGAAGGCCACTGCTCATATCCGGCGCGGTCATCCCCACCATTGTTGGCGCAGCGGTCATCGCCGCACTGGCGCTGTGGGGTCTTCCGACCGGTACGGCGCTCGCCCAACAGCACGTGCTGAAGTTCAACATCGTCGTGGCGCTGACTTATTGCGTCGTAAGCATGCCCTCCGCGGTGATCTGCGGCTATTTGTGGATGAGCCTGCCGGCGGACGCAAGCGACGCCACCGCGCGGCGCGTCGTCTTGGCCATACCGAGGAGAATGGCCGTCGTCCACGGGGCGGTGTGGTCCACGGCCAGCGCGATTTTCGTGCTCATCAATCTCGGCAGGCCTTGGCTGTCGGCAACGTTGGGCGTGTCGATGATCCTGGGCGCGATCGTGACAACCGCATTGTCGTATTGGATGTGCGAGATCGCGCTACGGCCGGCGACGGCCATGCTGCTCACCGAAGACCCGCCAAAACATGCTCAGGGTCCGGGCCTTCGGCTGCGCGCGGTGAGCGCCTGGGTGATCGGGACGGGAGTTCCGACGCTGATGGTCATGCTCGTCGCCGCGAGCGCCCTCTTCGTCGAGTACTCCGCGCATCGGCTGGCGTTGGTTGTTCTCGTGCTCGGGGGCTGCACCCTAGCCTGCGGCCTGGTGGTCGCCGCATTCAACGCGTCAACGATCGCCGATCCCATCGATGAGGTCAGGCACGGCATGCAACGCGTGCAGCGCGGCGAATTCGACGTGTCCGTCGCCATTTTCGACGCCTCCGAGCTCGGGCTGTTACAGGCGGGCTTCAACACCATGGCGACGGGACTGCGGGAACGAGAACGGCTGCGCGACCTGTTCGGCCGCCACGTCGGCCAGGATGTGGCCCGTCTGGCCGAGCAACTCGCCGCCGCCGGTGACCAGATCGAGATGGGCGGTGTCAACCGCGAAGTGGCGGTGTTGTTCGTGGACCTGGTCGGCTCGACGCGACTGGCCACCACACTGGAGCCGCCCGAGTTGCTGGCGACGCTGAACGACTTCTTCACGATGGTGGTGAACGCCGTCGAAGCGAATCGGGGCTTTGTCAACAAGTTCGAAGGGGACGCCGCGCTGGCGATCTTCGGCGCCCCCCTCGACGACGATGACCGCGCCGCGCATGCGCTGGCGACGGCGCGCGAACTCAACAGGATTCTGAATCCGCCCGGCGCGCCGATCAGGGCCGGCATCGGCGTCTCGGCCGGCATGGCGGTGGCCGGCAATGTCGGCCACCCCGGCCGTTACGAGTACACGGTGATCGGCGACCCGGTCAACGAGGCGGCGCGGCTCACCGACGTCGCCAAGCTGTCGGTTGGCGTCGCCGCGTCCGCCGCGGCGCTGGACATGGCCAGTCAGGAGGAGTCGCACCGATGGCGGGTCGTCGACTCCAAAGTGCTACGCGGACGGGTGAATTCGACCGACATCGCCGTCCCGGTCGATTGAAGCTTCGTGCGCGTCAGACCTTGTGGGACTTCTGCTCTTCCATCTTGTCTATGAAGGCGTCGAATCCGATGCCGCCGTGGCCGGCCATGACTTCGTCGTAGTCGTACTCCGGTGGGTTGCCGCCGTTGGGCCACCACCCGGCATCCGCGGTGCAGGACTTGAAGCCGTCCTCGGGGAAGGCGTACCAGCGCCGCGTGTTGAGTTCGACGATCTTGGCGGCCTCCTCGTCGGGCACGTCCGCGAGCATCTCCTCGGCGCGCGCGCGGCTCTTGGGCCAGAACGAGTCGGAGTGCGGATAGTCGCATTCCCAGGTGATGTTGTCGATCCCAATCTGGTGGCGCATCGACATGCCGACCTCGTCCTCGATGAAACATCCGGAAATGTTGCGCCGGAACAACTCCGACGGCGCCACCGTGGGGTGGATGTTCTGGTAGAACTTGTGCTTGCGCCAGACGTAGTCCGCGCGTTCGACGAGGTACGGCATCCAGCCGACGCCGCCTTCGGAGAACGCGACTTTGAGGTTCGGGTGTTTGTGGAAGACGGGCGAGAAGATGAGCTCGGTCGCCGCGGCCATGGACGTTGTGCCCATCAAAGTGATCATCACCGCGAAGGGCGCCTCCGGTGCGGTCTGGGGCGGGAATCCGCCGCTGCCGAAGTGCATCACCGCGGTCAGGTTGGTCTCCTCAAGCGCCGACCACACCGGCTCCCAGTACGCGGTGTGGTAGCTGGGCAGCTTCAGGTTGGTCGGGTTGTCCGGCAGCCCGATCGCCCGCGCGCCCTTGGCCGCCACCCGCTCGATCTCGGCGACGATCAGGGCCGCGTCCCACAGCGGCGTGATCGCCGTCGGGATGAACCGGGCGGGGTCGGTGGCGCACCATTCGTCGAGTGAGAAGTCGTTCCACGCCTGCACGGACAACTGCGCGAGTTCCTTGTCCTCGCCCTCCAGGAAAACGGTGCCACAGAAGCGCGGGAAGGACGGGAAGCACAGCATGGCGTGCACGCCGTCGATGTCCATGTCCGCCAGTCGGGCTTTCGGGTCGTAGCACCCGGGGATCATGTCGGCGTAGCGGATTGGATCGACACCGAACTCCTCCGGCGACTTGCCGGCGACGGCATTCAGCCCGATGTTCGGATAGGCCCTGCCCTCGTAGACCCACTGCTGCACCGGCGGAGCCCCGTCTCGCGGGAAATCGACGATGCGGGGACCGGCGTCGAGGAATTTCTTCGGCAGTCGGTCCGCCCAGACCTGCGGTGGCTCGATCAGGTGATCATCGACGGACAGGAGCTTCATCGAAGGTTGCAGCGGCATTGTGGGAGTCGTCTCTCGAAGTCGTGCGATACGGTACAAGTGAACAGAATCTGACTATTTGACTATAGCGCCGATGGTGGCCGGAGCCCAAACGAACAGGGCGCATCAAGGAGGACCATGACAACACCCGATAACCCACAGTCGCGCATTCCGCACGACGATTGGGCCGACCAGGACCTGCTCACCAAAGGCGAGGCGGCCGAACGGCTCGCCGCCGAGATCGCTGAGGTCGCTGCCAAACTCGGCGCGTCGGATGATCAGGACGCGACCCTGATGCGACGACTCAACGGGCTCCAGGAGGCCTACAAGCACCTGACGCGGGACCCACAGGGCTGACCCCGCTCCGCTCAGGCGCGCGGCAAGCCCAGCACCCGCTGGGCGACGATGTTGCGCTGGACCTGGGCCGTTCCGCCGTAGATGCCCGCGGCGCGCGACCACACGTAGATATCCCATTCCAGGCCTTCGGTGAGAAGCGGGCCGCTTGCCGAAAGGTCCATCATGGCGTGGGCGAAGAACTGGTCGGCACGTGTCATGAGCAACTTGTCCACCGAACCCTCGGGCCCGGGAAGCCGGCCGTTCTGGCGCTCCGTGAGGGATCTCATGACCTTGATCTGCAGTGCCCGCAGCTCCACGTAGGCCTGTCCGAGCCGGGCCCGAGCCGACGGCGAGTCTTCGAGCCAGCCGACGCGAACGTCGTCCTCGAGGCGACTTAGCTGCGTCTTGAGCCGGCCGATCCAGTTGATGTCGCTGGGACCGCGCTCGTAGGCAAGCAACTGGTTGGCAATGGACCAGCCCTGCCCGCGCCCGCCGAGCAGGTTGCCCGCGGGTACAGCGACGTTGTCGAACGTGATCTCGGTGAACTCGCGGTTGCGCGCGGCGTTCACGATGGGCCGCACTTCGATGCCGGGTGTCGACATCGGCACCAGCAGAACGGAAATGCCGGCGTGCTTCGGTGCGTCCGGCTCGGTGCGGCACAGCAGGAAGCACCAGTCGGCAACCGCACCGAAGCTCGTCCAGATCTTGCGGCCGTTGACGCGAAACATCTCACGCCCGCCGGCGTCGAGGAAATCGGCCCGGGTCTTGAGGCCGGCGAGGTCGGATCCGGCCTCCGGTTCGGAGAACCCTTGACACCAGCGCACCCGGCCGGACAACAGCCCGGGCAGCAGCGTGTCGCGCTGCTCGTCGGTTCCGAACAGGCGTAACGCGTTGCTGAGGTGACCGACGCCCTCGATGGGCGCGGCGCCGGCCCGCCCGAGCTCGTCGTTGAGGATCGCCTCGTAGACCGGCGCCTTGCCATGCCCCCCATACTCGACGGGAAAGGACAACCCGATGTAGCCCGCTTCGTAAAGCGTTTGGTGCCAGGCGTTTTGCGCGTCAGCCCGCGCCGCCGGGTCGTCGGGAATCGCGGCGTCGGCGGCGTGGTCGGACAGCCACTGCCTGAGCTCGGCGCGGAACTGCGCTTCGGGTGCGCTGTCGTTGAAGTCCATGGCTAGGCGAGTTCTCGGTTCGCCAGCCGCAGCGCGGCGATGGCCTCGTAGTGCACCGTCTCGTCGCCGAACAACCGCCGGTCCAACAGCGCCCGGCGCAGCCGCAGGTGTGAAACGTGCTCCCAGGTGATCGCGATGCCACCAAAGACCTGAACCGTGGTTTCCACCACCTCCCGGCCCGCGGCCGAGGCGTATGCCTTGGCCGTCATCGCCGCCAGCCGCGCCTCGTCGGCCGGCGCGTGGTCGATCGCCCACGCGGCGTGCCAGAGGCAACTCCGGGCGCCTTCGACTTGCACCAGGGCATCGGCGAGCAGATGACCCACGGCCTGAAACGAGCCGATCTTGACCCCGAATTGAGCCCGCTCGCTCGCATAGCGGACCGCGTCGTCCAGGGCACCCTGCATGATGCCGACCAGGTCGGCGGCGACGGCGGTCATCGCCAAGGACTCGACCCGCTGCCACCGTTCGTCATCAATGGCCTTGCCGGTCACCACCGCCGAAGCGACCGAATCGGCTGGCAAACAATGGAATTCACGGGTCAGGTCCAGTCCGCGGGGGTCGGCGCCGCACAGTGGTGCGCACACCAGCCGACGTTGTCCGTCGGTGCGGTCGGTCAGTAGTCCGTGGGTGGCGCCCGCGGCGTCGAATGCCACCCCAGGTCGGTGAGCCGAGCCGAAACCCATCAAGTCGGGGCCCAGCACCGGCGCCAGCCGAAGGCTGCCCTCCGCGACGAGCTCCAATTCCTTCTCGGCTCCGGCCGCCTCCAGGAGCTCGGTGGCCAGCACCGCCTGGCCCGCCACCGGAACGGCGCTGAGGGTTCTGGCGAGTTCTTCGATCACGATGACGGTTTCGACGCCGCTCGCCTCGAGTCCGCACAGGCGCGGCGAACGCAACGTCGGCACACCGAGATCCACCAGGCGGCGCCACTGGGCGTCGAGCGCCTCGCCGGTCGCGATCTCGTCCGCACTGGTAACCCCCACGCTCTCCCCCAGCTGCGCGGCGGTGTCGCGGAGCAGTTGCTGCTCGTCGGTGAAGGCGATCTCCATGGTCAGCGCAGGGTCATCTCCACGCTGGTGTATCCGCGTACCGTAGCGGTGAGCACGCGTTCGCGCGCCCCGATGGCGTAGTCGGGGAACCTGTCGGCGATGTACTCGAACACCAGCTGCGCCTCGCGGCGAGCCAACCATTGCCCGAGACAGATGTGGATTCCCCACCCGAAATACACGTCGGTGCCGCGCGGCCTGTCGATGATGAAGCGGTCGGGATCGTGGTAGCGCCGTTCGTCGCGGTTGGCGCTGCCCAGGAGCAGCAGCACCCAGTCGCCGGCGTCCATGGTGACGCCGTGTCGCTCGACGGGCCTGGCCAAGGTGCGAGCCACCCAGTGGCTCGGCGTGTCGTAGCGCAGCGCCTCGTTCACCGCGGCGGGAATGACGCTGCGGTCCTTCACGATGCGCTGCCACTCCTCGGGGTGCTCGGCGAGCGCGACGAGGCCGTTGGAGATCAGCTTCTGCGTGGTTTCCGAGCCGGCGGCCGACAGGAGATTGCAGAACATGAGCACCTCGTGCGGGGTCAGGGCGCGCTGGCCACCGGCATCGGGGTCGTCGAACGTGGCTTGCAGCACGACGCTGATCAGGTCGTCACCCGGGTCGGTGCGGCGCCGTTCGATCAGGTCACCGATGTACTGGCTGATCAGGCGGTTGGCCTCGATGGCTTTGGCCGGCATCGCGACCTGCCCTTCCTCCCGGGTGAGGAAGGCCTCCCACCAGACGCGCAGCTGCGCGCGGTCGCTGTGCGGCACGCCGAGCAGATCACCGATCACGTCCGTGGGCACCGAGAACGCGAACGCCTCCATCGCGTCGACGGTGGTACCCGGTTGCAGCCGGCCAAGGTGCGTGTGGACCACGGCCCGCAGGGCAGACTCCATGGCGGCGACCGCTTTTGGCGTGAAGAACCCTTTGAGGACCCCGCGAATGCGGTCGTGGCGGGGCGGGTCCATCGAGATCACCGAGTACTTCCGTCCGTCGTTGTCCGGGTTCTCCGGTGCCGGACCGCGCTTGGACGAGAACGTCTCCCAATCCCGCAGAGCCTGCGACACGTCGTCGAACCTGGACAGGACCCACCAGCGGTTTTCGGGATCCCGGTAGACCGGCGCCTCGTCGCGCAATCTCCGGTACACCGGGTACGGATCGTCGAAGATCGCCTTGGAGAACGGCGAATACATCAACTCGCTGGTCGCTGGCACAGCCCTGACTCTATCATCGCAATGAACAATCGGACGTTGAGTGACTAACTGCTCAGTCGCTCGGCGGCGTGCGCTCGATCAACTCGATCCAGTTGCCGTCGGGGTCAGTCGCCATCAGTCCCCGGTTGCCGCCGTCGAATGTGACCGTTCGTTCCGGTCGGGCTTGGCCACCCAGGCGCTCGATACGCGCGACGACCGCGTCCGCGTCGTCGACGCGGAAAGACAGGTGCGTGAAGCCCACAGCGTTCATCCGGCGGGGCCGGCGCTTCTCGCGCACACCCGGTACCGGGTAGCCGAGCAACTCGAGGCGAAATCCGTCGCGTTGCAGGTAGACCAAGACCAGCACCAGCCCGGGCACGCCCAGCAGCCGTGCCGTCTCGGGCCCGTCGACCGTCAGGCGGCCGCTTTCGTCGAATCCCATTGCCGTGCAATAGAATCGGACGGATCTTTCGAGATCGCTGACGCACAGCCCGATATGGGTGAGGCGGTCACCGGGGGTCATGCGGTGTCGTCGGCGAGTTCGTCGAGCAGCGCGTTGTGTTCCCCGAGCAAGGGTGGCCGTACGGGGCCGCCCGCAAGAGTGGCGCTGAAAAGGTATGGCGTGCCCGGATAGCGGAACGTCTCCCCCAGTTCCGGGTGGTGGACCGGCACGTGAAACCCGCGGGCGGCGATGTGTTCGTCCTCGAAGGCCTCGTCGGGTGACAGCACCGCTCCGGCGGGGAATCCGCGTCGCTGGCTTTCCAGGAAGTACTCATTCGCCGGCATCCGGGAAGCAATCAAGGTGATCGCGTCGCGGGCCGCCATCAGTATCGCGGTGGTCTCGTCGTCGGCACCGATCATCGCGATGTCGACCGGCTCGTCGCGAGAGGCGGCCATTTCCAGGAACACCGCCTCGGGAAGCTCGTCGGTCAGGCCGAGGTCCGCGAGCCAGGTCAGCAGGTTCGCGAATTCGGTCGGCTTGCGGGGTAGCACGCCGGTGGTGGCGTAGGCGCCGTCGGCGCACCGGACCTGCGTCGGTTGGCTCCGCGTGAAGTACGCGTGACGGCCGGTCTGGCGGACGCACGTCTCGTTGTTGACCAGCCAGTGGTACGTCGTCTGCTCAGAACTGACGTTGCAGGCCGCATTGACGCTGACGTCGACGAGCTGACCCTGGCCGGTCTGGTCCCGGTGCGCAAGGGCCACCAGCGCTCCGATCGCGCAATACAGGCCGGCGAGGTTGGCCGACTGCTCGCCGGCGCCGCGGACCGGCGGCAGGGAGTGATCGTCGTAGCCGCAGTTCCAGACCGGACCCCCGCCGGCAAGCATGGTGAGGTCGGTGACGGGTTGGTCGGCCCGCATGCTGTCGAGGCCGAATGGGGTGACCGCCACCCAGATCAGCGACGGGTGCCGGGCGTCGCCGACGGGGCCGGACCCGGAGATCACGATGTCGGCGCCAGCGATCAGGAGCCCCAGTGCGTTGGCACCCTCCGCGGTGTCGAGATCGACGGTCACCGACCTCTTGCCCACGTTGCCGCTCCACCAGCGCAGGCTGGTATCCGACCCGATGTTGTCGTGCGCGAACGGCGGTCGCGACCGATGTGAGGATCCCGCGGGAGGTTCGACCACGACGACCTCCGCGCCGAGTTCGGCGAGCAACCTTCCCCCGACGGGGGTGAACTGGCCGCTGATCTCGACGATGCGAATCCCGCTCAGCGCGTTCAGATCACACCCCGCTTCGTCAATTCGTCCAGCTCCTGATCACTGCGCCCGAGCAGCCCGCCCAGCACGTCTCGGTTGTGTTCGCCCAGACACGGCGCGGCCCGCGAAATGTTCCACGGCGAGGCCGACATTCGCAGGGGAACCCCTTCGACGCGCACCGTCCCGATCTCGGGGTGCGTCACGGTCGGAAAGAGTCCCCACTCGGCGAGATCCGGGTCTTCGTCGATCCGTTCCCGCGGCGACTTCACGACACTCGCCGGCACCCCGGCCGCAGTGAGTTCGGCTGCCAGCGAGGAGGCTTCGCGAGTTCGGGTGCAGGCGCTGACGAGTGCGTCGAGTGCGTCGGCGCCGAGCAACCGCTGCTCTAGGGTCGCGAATCGGTCGTCTGTCAATCGCGGTTCGTCGACGACTTTGGACAGCAGGGCGACGTCCCGGTCATCGCGGCAGGCGATGGCGATCCACCGGTCCTCGCCCAGGCACGGGTAGATCCCATGCGGAGCCATCTCACCGAAGTCGGCGTGGTTACCGTCCGGGAACCCCGGCCGGCGCGCGGGCCGCTCGTTGACCGTCCAATCCAGCACCTCGGTGGGCAGCATCGCGATGCCCGCAGGCACCGTGGCCAAGTCGATGTGTTGACCCTCGCCGGTGCGTTCGCGCTGATGCAGTGCCGCCAGGATCGCGACCGTCATGTAGTAGGCGGCGACGTGGTCCATGTACGAGTAGCCCCATCCCGCGGGCTCACGGTCGGGCAACCCGGCGGTAAAGGTCAGCCCGCTCAGCGCCTGAACGATGGGACCCCAGGTCTTGAAATCGCGGTAGGGGCCGCTATGTCCGAAGCCGCAGTTGGAGACGTAGATGATGTCCGGCTTGATCCGGCGCAGCTCGTCGTAGCCGAAACCCATCCTGTCCAGCACGCCGGCGGCGAAATTCTCGCAGACGATGTCGGAGAGGGCGATCAGCTCACGCAACAGCTGCTTGCCTGCCTCTTGACGCAGGTTGATGGTCACTCCGAGCTTGCCGACGTTGTGGTTGTTGAAGCCGGCACCCAGATTCACGCCCCGGCGCTCGTCGACGAACGGGCCGACGCCGCGCAGCGCGTCCCACATCCCGCGCGTTGCGGGGTCTTCGACTCGGATGACCTCGGCACCGAAGGCGGCCAGGATCTTCGTCGCCCCGGCGCCGGCCAGTTGACCGCCGAGGTCGCATACCCGAAGGTGGGACAACCCGACGCTCACCATGCAACAATAAAACAGATTTTGTTCTTCTGCCAACGCCGCGCCGCAGCCAGGCCGGCGGGACGGCTACTCGCAGATTAACAGTTGATGTTCTATTGTTCAGTCTTATGGTGACGATCACAGCGGCCCGCTTCGACGAGCCGGCGTTCTACCTCGGCGACCCGAACGCCACATTCGCGCAGTTGCGCGAACACGATCCCGTGCATTGGTACGAGGAGGGCCAGTTCTGGGTCGTCACCAAGTACGAAGACATCAAGGGTATCTCGGCTCGACCCGAGAAGTTCAAGTCGGAGCGCATTGGGATCATGATGGATCTGATCGCGCACCGGGAGGGCCGCGACCCTCAGGGATATGGCAACCGCGGCATCATGTTCATGGATCCGCCGGTGCACCGAGTGCACCGCAAGGCTGTCGGCGTGCGGTTCACGCCGGCCGCGGTCGCCAAGATGGAGGCCCGGGTACGCCAGGTCGTCAACGATGTGCTCGACGCACTGCCGAACGGTGAATTCGACTGGATTCAACGGGTCGCCGAGCCCATCCCCGTGTATGTGTTCGCCTACCTGCTGGGAGTGCCCGAGGAAGACTGGCCGAAGGTCGCGGGCTGGGCGACCACCATCGCCAACGTCGGTGGTGGGGCCGCGAGCGACGAGGACTACGCGTTCATCTTCGAACACATCGGGCCCTATCTGATGGGCCTCGTCGCCGAACGCAAGGAGCATCCTCAGGACGATCTACTCACGATGCTCTCCCAGGTGACCGTTGACGGGGTGCCGTTCGACGACATGCAGGTGATGATCTACGCGCTCACCTTGCTCGCCGCCGGCAGTGAGACCACGCAGAGCCTGATCGCGGGAATCGCCGATTGCCTCGACACGCATCCCGACCAATCGGCGGTGTTGTTCGCCGATCCTGGCCTGAGCGGCAACGCCGTCGAGGAGGTGCTGCGTTACTGGACGCCGGTGATGAGCATGGCCCGGCAGGCGGCTCGCGGCGTCCGTCTGCGCGGTGCGGAGGTCAAGGAAGGCGACGGGGTGCTGCTCGCCTATGCGTCCGCGAACCGCGATCAGGAACACTGGGGCCCGACCGCCGAACAGTTCGACATCCACCGCCAGGACGCCGCCAATCACCTCGGCTTCGGGGTCGGCGAGCACTTCTGCATGGGCGCCGCCCTGGCTCGACGCGAAGCTCGTCTGCTGCTAGAAGAAGTGGCGCGGCGCGCCAAGGGGATTCACGTGGTCGGCGACCGAGTGCCCCGCGTGTCGACGCTGGTGCACACGCACGACCACCTGCCTGTTGTGCTCGACTACCGCTGAGGGGCGTGCCCATGAGCGGACCCATGGCAGGCGTACGCGTCCTCGAGGTTGCCCAGTGGACATTCGTTCCGGCCGCCGGTGCGGTGCTGGCGGACTGGGGCGCCGACGTGCTCAAAATCGAACATCCGCGCACCGGCGATGCCCAGCGGGGCCTACGTCAGCTCGGCAACGTGCAGATCGCCGGCGACCGCAACCCCGTCATGGAGCACGCGAACCGCGGCAAACGATCTATCGCCCTGGATATCTCGACACCGGCCGGCCATGAATTGCTGATGGACCTTGCGCGCACAAGCGACGTTTTCCTGACCAACTTCTTGCCCGACGCCCGTGCCAAACTGCGGATCGACGTCGATGACTTGCGGACGGCGAATCCCGACATCGTCTATGTGCGGGGGAGCGCATACGGAACGCTCGGCGACGAGGCCGGCATCGGTGGCTACGACATGACCGGCTTCTGGAGCCGAGGCGGTAGCGGGGCAAGCGTCACCCCGCCCGATATGGGCGGCGTCGTCGCACAACCCGGCCCGGCGTACGGAGATTCTCTGGGCGGCATGACAATTGCCGGCGGAATCGCGGCGGCGCTGTTCGCTCGTGATCGGACCGGTGAGGCCAAGGTGGTGGATGTGTCGCTCCTCGGAGTGGGGGTGTGGGCGATGGGGGTGGCAGTCAACGCCGCGCTGATCTCCGGAGAGCCGTGGCAGGCAAACCCCGCCGGCGCCAACGTCGCCCCGCACAATCCGCTGGTGGGCTTCTACCGCACCGGCGACGGGCGGTACATGGGATTGTCGATGATGCAAGGTTTCCGCTATTGGGCGGACTTCTGTGCACGGGTCGGACTCCCCGAGCTTGCCACCGACGAACGCTTTTCCAGCCATGAGCTGCTAACCCGCAACGCGGCGCAGGCAACTGCGATCCTGCGCGAGGTGCTCGGAAGCAAAACCCTCGAGCACTGGCGCAAAGCGCTGGCCGGCTTCGAAGGGCAGTGGGCGCCCGTACAGAACACGATGGATGTTGTGGCTGACGAGCAGGTGAGGGCAAACGGTGTCATCGCGCCCATCCAAGGCAGCGGCGGTGCCCTCGAGTTGGTCTCTAGCCCCGTGCTTTTCGATCAGACACCGTTTACTCTCGGCCCGACACCGGAGTTCGCCGAACATACCGAGGCGCTATTGCTCGAACTGGGCAAGGACTGGGACGACATCATCGCCCTCAAGGACAGCGGAACCATCGCGTGATCGACAGCCCTCTTAAGATCCAACCAACGGAGTAAGCAGATGAATCGAGTCAGCGGCAAAGTTGCGGTCGTCACGGGTGCCGCGCGCGGCCAAGGACGTAGTCACGCAGTCCATCTCGCCGACGAGGGTGCCGACATCATCGCCGTTGACATCTGCTACGACATCGCGACCAACGACTACCCGATGGCACGCAAGAGCGACCTCGACGAGACGGCGAAGCTGGTGGAGAAGGCCGGCCGGCGGGTGGTCACCGCGGTGGCCGATGTGCGGGATCGGGCGGCCCTGAAGAAGGCGATCGACGACGGCGTTGCCCAACTGGGCGGGCTGCACGTCGTCGTCGCCAACGCCGGCATCTGCCCGCACGGAGAGCACAAAGGGTATCCGGCGTTCCGCGACGTGCTCGACGTGAACTTTCTCGGCGTTGTCAACACCGTCAACGCCGCGTTCGACCATCTGGACACCGGTGCGTCGATCATCGCCACCGGCTCGATCGCCGGACTGGTCTCCCAACACGACATGTTCAACGGTGGCGGCAACTCGGGCCCCGGCGGGCTCGGCTACGGTCTGGCCAAGAAGTTCGTCCGCGACTGGGTCAAATCGATGGCGATGACGCTGGCGGCGCGCGAGATACGCGTCAACGCCGTGCACCCGACGAACGTGAACACCGCGATGATGAACAACCCGATGATGTACAAGACGTTCCGGCCCGACCTGGAGGCTCCGACACACGACGATGCCTTCGTGATCTACCCGATGCTCCAGGCGATGCCGGTGCCCTGGGTGCAGCCCGAGGACATCTCGCACGCCGTGGTCTACCTCGCCTCTGACGAATCGCGATACGTCACCGGGCTGCAGATGTTCATCGACGCCGGTGCCGCGCTGAAAATGGGCTTCTGACCTCCCCGATGACATGACACACGATGAGGCGGTTCGAAGCTGGCTCGAGAGTCACCTGGGGCCCGTGCGGGCCTTCGAGCGCCAACCACGTTGGCGTCCGGCCTGGTTCGCCGACGTCGAACGCGACGGCACGATCATGCCGCTGTATGTGCGGGGCAACCGCGAGGGCATGGAGTTCTCGTTGTCCACCCATCGAGAAGCGGACGTCCTTGAAGCCCTGGAGAAGCAAGGGATTCCAGTCCCACACATTCACGGTCGGATTGACGCACCACCGGCCATCGTGATGGATCGCCTACCCGGCGCCACCAATCTGTCAACCTCACCGAGTGCAGCAGAACGCAACTCGGTCATCGACGAATACATGGAAATCCTTGCGCGTATCCATCGGCTGGATCCGGGTGAGTTCTCCACCGCCGGGCTCAAGTTGCCCGAAAGCCCTCAGCAGCACGCGTTGTCGAGCTTCGAAGCGTCCGTCGCGAGGTATCGGTCTACCAAAAAGCGCCCGGAGCCGTTTCTGGAATTCGGCATCGGCTGGATCCGCCGCCACGTTCCCGCGCACCGGTTCGACCCCCGCTTCGTCCTCGGCGATCCCGGACAGTTCATGTTCGCCGACGGTCGTGTGACCGGACTGCTCGACGTCGAACTGGCCTACCTCGGCGACACCGCCCATGACCTCGCAGGACTGCGCCTGCGCGACATCTCCGAGCCCTTCGGCGACCTCGAGCGCGCGTTCCGGCGCTATGAGGAGGTTTCCGGCGTGGAACTGGACCTGCCGGTGGTCGAGTTCCACACCGCGCAGTTCTCGCTCACCACGCCTCTCTCGTTGGTGATGGTCTTGCACAACCCTTTTCCAATGAGCGACTTGCTGCAATATGAGGAGTGGTTTCAGCAATGCTCGCTCAACGCAGTCGAAGCCATCGCCGCGGTCGAGGGCGTCGCCCTCGACGATTACCGACTCCCGCAGGCGACAGATGTCCGCCAGAGCGGCCTTAGCGACGCGTTGGCATCCATCATCGAAGAATTACCCGCCGAGACCGAGATTGAGCGCTTTCGCCGGCATCAAACCGCGCAAACCGCGCGCTACGTTGCCGGCGTCTGCCGGCACGGTCCCGCGAGTGAATCCGAAAACCTCGACGACGTCGAACGTCTGCTCGGCTCCCGATACGCCGACTGGCG
This sequence comes from Mycobacterium sp. E1386, assembly GCF_001672745.1. Classification (NCBI taxonomy): domain Bacteria; kingdom Bacillati; phylum Actinomycetota; class Actinomycetes; order Mycobacteriales; family Mycobacteriaceae; genus Mycobacterium; species Mycobacterium sp. E1386. The sequence continues at coordinate 14,170 of NZ_LZKH01000176.1, read as the reverse complement.
TGCGGGCGATGCGGCGCTGGAGGCATTCGTGCTGCAGGCGCCCGACAACATGGACACCGAGCTAATTCGGCTGTTCCACCGCCGCATCATGCGGCAAATGCGTTTACTGGAGCCGGTTCTCAACCGCGCCGGCGGCGTGTACCCGCTGACGCCGCTGGCCCGGTTACTCGGCCGCTGACGCGCGCGTCGTAGGCCGCTACCGGGCGACGAGCTCCAGACGCTTCCGCCGCCGGACCAGGATGCTGGGCAGCCAATCTCCGACGTCACACGCGTCGATCCAGGTGGTGCGCTCCAGTAGCATCTTGAACACGATCTGAGCCTCCAACCGGGCCAGGGCCGCCCCGACGCAGAAATGCACGCCCTTGCCGAACGTCACATGCCCCTTCCCGTTGCTGCGGTCGAGAAGGAATTCGTTGGGCGACTCGAAGTGCTCGGGGTCGCGGTTGGCGGCTCCCCATAAAAGAATCAGATGCGCATTCCCCGGCACCTCCACCCCGCCGAGGGTGGTGTCACGCCACACATGGCGGTAGTGGCCACGAAACGGCGGCTCGTAGCGCAGTGTTTCTTCGATGAAATTGCCCAGTAATTCCGGGTTTTCGCGAATCCGCTGTTGGGCCTCGGGGCGGTCAGCGAGAATCCATGCCGCACTGCCCAACAACGAGGCGGTCGACTCGCCGGCGGCACTGAACAGCGTGAGCATGATGCCCATCGCCACGGCCTGGTCCACCTCGCCAGAGGCGTAGCGGGCGGCCATGTCCGGTATCAGCCCGGATTTGTCCGCGGTATCCGCCTTGTCGAAATGTTCCATGACGTACGCGGACAGTTCGAACGCCGCAACCCCGGCCTCCGCGAGCTGCGCCTCGGTGACGACGCCGTCGAGCAGGGTGGTGGTGGCGTAACCCAGCCGGATCAGTTTGTCGACATCGGCATGGGGCAGGCCCAGCAATTTTGCGACCACCATCATCGGGAGCCGGTTCGCCACCGCGCCCATCCATTCGATGCGTCCTTGGTGCAGGTTCTCCTCCCACAGGCGCTCGGCGGTCTCCGCAGCGAATTCCTCGATGATCCGCACCCGGCGCGCGGACAGGTGTGGGAGCAAGATCTTGCGGTGCAGTGCGTGCGCCGGATCATCGGCCGTGGCCAGGGCGTGGGTGGGGCTTCCCGCCTCCATCATCGGCAACGCCCCGATGCTGCCGTCCTCGCGGAAAATCATGGTTGCCGTGAGATTGGACGAAAAGTCATCGACCCGAGTGACGGCCTCGATCAACGCTTCCCAGCCACACACGGCATAGAAGTCGGAACCGGCGATGCGATGCACCGGAGCCGTCGCGCGCATCCGGTCATACATCGGATACGGATCCTGCAAAGCCTCGGCACCGAAGAAATCGACCGGGTCGCTCAAGACCGCCATAGACCCAGGCTGAAGGTGACCGCCGGCGCGGTCAATAGGGCGAGGAAAGTTTGATAAGCCTCCCGCCGCGCCGTCCGTGCACCCCAAACCCCTTGCGCGGGAGGACCAGCGCGTTAGCCTGAGAATTGTTACCGATAATTCTCAGCCTGAGGGAAGTTTCTGTTGGCTGTACGGGAGGGTTGTATGGCACAGAACGACTGGCTGGTGGGCCGGGATCGCCGCAGCGCAGCCGCCGAACGGATATATGCGGCCGCCGCCGACCTCATCTCGCACGTCGGATACGACGAGTTCACCATCGAGAGCCTCGCCGAAACGGTCCACTGCTCACCGGCGACGATTTACCGGCACGCCGGCGGAAAGGCGGCCATCAGGGACGCGGTGGTTGCCCTCCAGGCAAGCCGCATCGTCGATACCGTGCGCGAGGCCATCAACGACCTGACCGGCCGCGAACGAGTGGTGACGGCCACCATCCTGGCTTTGCAGCGCCTGCGCTCTGATCCGTTGGCTCAGCTCATGCAGACCGCACCGACGGTGCCGCGCAGCGAGTGGCTCACGAACTCCCCTGCTGTCACCGCACTCGCCTATGACATGCTCGGATCCGACAATGCAGATCCACTTGCCGCCCAATGGCTTATCCGGGCGTTCCTGGCGCTGTGGTGGTGGCCGGTGAGGGACCCCGCCGACGAACGCGCCCTCGTCGAACGATTTCTCGGCCGGTCTTACGAAGACCCCGGCTGAGGGCCGAATCACCGACCCAGTACAGCCACAACACAGGACCCACCGCCCCCCATCGCCTGCGCCAGCCCGACGCGCGGATCGGCGGCCTGCCGCGAATCCGACTCTCCACGAAGCTGACTCACCACCTCGGCGACCTGGGCCAGTCCCGTTGCACCGAACGCGTGCCCGCGGGCAAGGCAGCCGCCGTCGGTGTTGGTCGGCAGCCTGCCTTTGGATCCCAACCCGCCCGACTGAACGAGTTCGGCGACGTCCTTGACGTCGACAAGGCCGAGTGCGATCAGCGCGGTGACCTCCTCGCTGGCGCACATGTCATGCAGGGAAACGATTCCGACGTCATTCGCCGCGACCTGCGCCGCGGCGTAAGCCCGGCGTGCCGTCAGGGTTATTTGCGACGGCGGACCGACGCACGGACCGGCCAGCGGCCAGCCCGGGTCGCGGGGCCAACTCGTCTGCTCGATGGCGTTGATCGCCACGGACCGCGGGCGTTGTCCGGACGTCACGACGATCGCGGCGCCGCCGTCGACCGAGGCGTGACACATCATCTTGGTTAGCGGCTCGGCGATCATCCGCGACGACATCACCTGTTCAACGGTCACCTCGTGGTCGTTGCGCCGAGCCGCCAGCGGATTCAGGCGCGCCTGGTTATACGACTTGGCCGCGACGGCACCGATAACGTCCGGCGCGCAGTTCGCCTCGTACAGAAAGCGATTCGCCTCGATCGCGTAGTGGATCTGCGGCGGGAACCGGTCCCAGAAATCGACCGCCGCCGGTACCACCCCGCCGGGCTCGAGCGCGGTCGTCTTCTCATAGCCGATCGCCAACGCCGCCCCGCAGCGGCCCGACGCCACCGCCCACACAGCATGCCGCAGGGCGACCATGCCCCCCGCCGAGGCGCTTTCGATCGCGGTCACCGGGATCCCGCTGCGTCCCAACGCATGCGCGACCTTCAGCCCGGTCTGCGGCGGTGCCATCGACGACGAGCAGAAGACCTCGCCGATGGCGTCATAGCCGAGACCCGCGTCCTCGAGCGCCTGCCGAGCGGCCGTCACCCCGAACTGGGCGAGTGCGGTGTCGCCGTGTTTGCCGAACGGGGTGAGCCCGACGCCCGCGACGTGGACGCCCGTCACGCCGGATCCGCCTCGAAGAGCAGCACTTCAGCCTCGCCAAGCTTCCGCTCGACGATTCGGCCAACGGCACCGGGCCCGGGCCGTGGCCCGGATACCAGGAGTTGCACCCGGCCGTCGCGGGTGTCGACCCATGCGACGGAGTAGCCCTCCTGGCCGAACTCGGGAATCGGCGACCTCGACGGCACGAACGTCGACGCCCACACCGTCGCAGTCTCATCACTGGGTGGATCAGCCGGCACTTGTCATCCTCTCCTGACGGGCATTCGCGTCGCCCAGGGCCGGCGGCGGTGCCAGCGGGATCGGGCCCTGCCCGGTGAATCGCCACGGGAGACCGACCAGGCGCGCGGTGGTGATATCCGGATCGGGGTGGGCGATCTCAGGGAAGAATCCCCGCGCGGCCAGGTGGGGGTCGTTCACCAGGTCGTCCGCGCGTTGCACGACCGCAGCGCGCAACCCCGCGGCCGTCAGGCGCGCTGCCGCCTCGCCGGCCGGCGCGCCGGCGATCAGTGCGGCGAGCTGATCGGGTTCCCCGGCCAATTCCGTCAGGCTCGCCCAGTCCGTGGGAGCCGAGAGTTCGACCGCCACCCAGCGGTCATCGGCGCTACGGTAGACGCCGCCCCGCGCGGCGGCCCCACCGTCGGACACCACCCCCTCGGCGGCCGAAGCCGCGGCGACGAATTCGGCCACTGTGGACGCCACCACCTCGGCCATGGACAGATCGATCACCGCCCCGGAGTCGCGGGCAGGCCCGAGCGCCCAAGCCGCTATCACGGTGGCCGCCACCACCGAAGACAGCGGGTCGGCGATGACCGTGCCGAGCCGCGCCGGCGACCCGTCGGATCCCGTGGTGAGTCCGGCCAGACCCCCGTAGGACTGAACGTTGTTGGCGTACACGCGGTATCCGGCCATGGGACCCGTCGACCCGAAACCCGAGACCCGCATCACCAACCGGCCCGAGTCGGCGATCTCGACGGGGTCGACGCCGAGCCGGGTCAGCCGTGCCGCGCCGACATTCTCGATCAGCACGTCGGCTTCCTCGATCGCCGCGGCGACGTCCTGCGTCGCCCGGCCGGGACCGATCAGCGCGCTGCGCTTCGAGTGGTTGGCCACCGCGAAATACGCGCCGCGCTCGACGCCGGGCCGCCCCGCGGCGAACGGTCCGGTGCGCCGGTAGATGTCGAGTCGGTCGCGGTCTTCCAGTCGCAGCACCCGGGCACCCATCCCACCGAGCAACGCGCCGACGATCGGCCCGGCCAGGACGTGGGTCAGCTCGGCGACTCGCAGGTCGTTCAGCCGGCCCGTGCGGTGCCGTCCGAACCGCCCGCCCGGGCGCGTCGCCCATGGGGGGGCCAGTACGGACAGGGCAGTACCGCCCAGTCGAGTCACCGAAATGGCTCCGCGAGAAGCGAATTGGGGCGACGTCAGGATCTCTGCGGGTGTATTCACCGGCGTCGAAGGCACGCCGTTGGCCTGCAACAGGGCTGCGCAGTCTTCCTTGAGGAGCGTCGCCGCCCACGCCCCGACGTGGTAGTTGATCAAATCGGCGTGCTCTATCCGGGCGGCTCGTTCGCCCAGGCCCGTGGCCCATGCGGGATGACCCAAGGCCACCAACAGGCCGGTCCACTGGTGATTTTCGACGGCGGTGATGCGCACCAGTCCATCGCGGCAGGCGAACAAGCCCGACGGGGCGAGATAGCGCCCGCTGCCCGCCCTTCCCGGGCAGGAGTACAGCACGTGGGCGCACTCGGGAAGGGCCGCGGTGAATGCGACGGCCTCCTGCACCGACACATCCACGCTCACCGGCGCGCTCGTAGCGTTGCGCCGATCGAGGCCGTGCAGGGCCGCCAGCGCCGTCACCGCGCCCGCCGCCTTGAGCGCGACATAGCCAGGGGCGGGCACCGGCGTCCCGTCGGAGCCCTCGATCGTAGCGAGCATGCCACCGGCCGCCTGGGCGATCAGTTCACCACCCCGCTCGACGGAGCGCGGTCCGGTCAGGCCGAATGGGCTGACGCTCACCACCACGGCGTTTCTGGCCTGCGGCGGGTCGATCGCGGCGTCGTGGTCGACGATCACGATGTCGTGTGCGTCGATCAATGCCGATGTGTCGCTTGGTGATCGCAGGACTCGCTTGCCACGATCGAGAACCACGTCAACCAGTGGCACCGTCGCGGCGCCAACCGCGATCATCGGCCCTACCCGGGGCGGCGAGAAACCGCCGCCGAGCTTACTCACCTCGGCGCCGAGGTTCGCCAGCAGCGACGTGGCCGCCGCAGCGGCGATCCCGTCGCCGACCTGAAGGACTTTGACACCCGAGAGGAACGAGTTCACCCGCCACCTCCCGGCTGCTCCACCGGATAGCGCCCCGTAAGCCAGCGCGTGACGATGTCGCGGTGGTGCGCGCGCTGACCGAGATTTCCCGCGGCGCTGGCCGCCCGGCGGAGATGAACGTGGGCATCGTGCTCCCACGTGTACGCGATGCCGCCGAACACCTGGGTGGCGCCCTCGGGCACGGTACGCAGCGCGTCGACGCCCCAGTAGGCGGCGAGGGAGCCCAGTGCGGGGGCCTCAGGATGCCCGTGTTGGCAGGCGTCGGCGGCACGATTGACGAGCGCCCGCCCGATCTCGATCGCGCACCGCTGATCGACCAGGCGGTGCTTGATCGCCTGGAAGGCGCCGATCGGGCGGCCGAACGCGACGCGCAGCTTCGCGTACTCGGTTGCGGCCTCGTTGGCGGCCGCCGCAATGCCAACCAACTCGGCCACCCGGCCGATCAGGCCGCGCAGCGCGGCTTCACCGTGGCGGCGGACCGCACCCGGCCCAGTCTCGAGGACCTGAATCGGCGCATCGCTCAGCGTGATTCGTGCGCCGGGATTGTGATCCAGGGGCGTCACCGGCTCGCGCACCACGCCCGCCTCCGCCGGTTCGACAACCCCGAGCACGGCGGAGTCTCCGTCGCCCGCGCAGACCAACAACTTGGTTGCGACCGCACCGAACGGCACGAGCGGCCACACTCCGGAGACGCCCGCCGCGGTGCGCTCTCCGCGCTCGGGCAGCAGCAGGGGAATCCCGTCGGCGCAGCGGTTCTCGCACCATCCCGTGGCAGCCACCATCGCAAGCGGTACAGGGGCCGACGCCGCGCTGGCGGCCTCGGCCAGCACGCACAGATCACGGAGCCCGCCCCCTCCGCCCCCGGCGGCCTCGCTAACCAAGACGTCGGCCCAGCCGGCCTCGACGATCGTCTGCCAGAGCTTCGGGTCGAACACCGGGCCGGGGCCATCGAGCAGTCCCCGAAAAGAGCTGGCAGACCACACTTTTCGGAGGGCGTCATCGGCCGACGCCCGCAACTGCCCGAGTTCGGCCGCGCTGCGTGCGAGTTCGCTCAGCGACGACGGGCCATCAGGGGTCACGCGGCAGTCCCAGCAGCTTCTCGGCGATCACGTTGCGCTGGACCTCAGATGTGCCCGCACCGAAGGTCGCGGCCCGCATCAGCAGGTAGCTCCGTGCGACGTTCCCGTTGTTCGTCGCCCCCGCCGAGCCGCGCTCCAGGGTGCCACCCGGCCCGGTGAGTTCCAGCCCGAAATTGGCCATCTCCTGATCGACTTCCGATGTCAACAGCTTGGCCAACGACGCCTCGGGTCCGGGACTGACACCGCGGACGCCGGCGGCCGTCGCCTGGGCCGAGATCTGACGCAGCGCCTCCACCCGCGCGGCGAAACCGACGATCCGATCGGCCACGTAGCCGTCGCCGCAGCCCTCGTGCCCCAGCGCTCCTTGCTCCTGCGCCATCTTGATCAGAATCGCCAGCCGCCGTTCGATCCGATGGGTGCGGCTCTGTCCGACGCGCTCGTAGCCCAGCGTGGATTTGGCCACCCGCCAACCGCCGTTCAGTGGGCCGAGCACGTTGGCGAGCGGCACCCGCACCGAATCGAAGAACACCTCGTTGAACTCGGCCTGCCCGGTGATCTGGCGGATCGGGCGCACCTCGATCCCGCTGGTGCGTAGGGGTATGAGGATGTAGCTGATTCCTTGGTGCTTGTCCGCCGTGGGATCCGTACGTGCCAGGATGTAGATCCAGTCGGCGTATTGCGCCTTGGATGTCCACACCTTCTGCCCGGTGATGACCAGCTCTTCGCCGTGGATCTCGGCCCTGGTCTTCAGGGCGGCGAGATCACTGCCCGCGTCGGGTTCGCTGAATCCCTGACACCACACCTCTTCGCCCGAAAGGATTTTCGGCAGATAGCGTTGGCGTTGCTCGTCGGTACCCCACTGAATGATCGTGGGGCCGAGCTGATTGACGGCGCTGCGGTTGATGGGCTCTGGAGCGTGCGCGGCGGCCATCTCGGCGTTGAAGATGAGCTGCTGCACCGGAGTGGCCGCGCGACCACCGAATTCGGACGGCCATGAGATCGCCGCCAAGTTCGCGTCGTGAAGACGCCTCTGCCACAGGCGCATTCGGTTCAATCGATCCATCTCGTCGCGGCCCTGGACGCGAACGTCCGAGGTCAATGCCGTTGCAAGAAACCCGCGCACCTCGTCGCGGAACCGCCGATCGGCCCCGGTGAGGACGACCCCGTAATCCGGTTCGGTCACGCCCCACCGCGAAGGATCGACGCCATCCGTACCTTCATGTCGCCGTACGTGATCGCGGTAGCGCCCGCCCTGGGCGCGCGGCCGGCGTCCACCTTCGGCGCCGACAGATCCAGGCCGGCAATTCTTTCCCGCAGCGCCGCGACGGTGCAGTGTTCCCTGCCCCGTCGCTCGACTCCGCCGTAGCCGAAGGCGCGGGCCGCATTACGCCAGGTGATCGCCTCGACCTCGTCGGGTGTGCAGCCCTCCAACTGGGCGGCGAGCTGCTCGGGCGCGTCCGGCCAGCTGCTGTCCGAGTGCGGGTAGTCCATCTCCCAGCAGATGGTGTCCACTCCGATGCGCCCCCGCATCTCGATGCCGACCCGGTCGCGGATGAAGCACGACATGAAGTTGCGGCGGTACACGTCGCTGGGGCTCAGCCCGTCACCCAAATCGTCTCCCGTCCAGGCCCGCTGTCGCGAGTAGATGTCCTCGAATCGCTCCAGCAGGAACGGAATCCATCCGATGCCGCCCTCCGACAGCGAGAACTTGATGGACGGGAACTTCTTCACAATGGGTGAGAACAACAGGTCGGCAACGAAGCGCTGGGTGTCGATCGGCAGCATCGAGTTGTACGCCAGATAGGTGGTCAGGTCCGACGGCACCGGCAATCCGCCGCCGGTGCCGATGTGGATGTTCACGACCGTGTTCTCTGTGCAGATCGCCTCCCACAGCGGATCCCAGTGCGGATCCTGCCAGGGCGGCTGCCCGTAGCTCCCGATGTGTTGTGGAGCCGTCACGGCGCGACAGCCCCGCCCCGCCAGGCGCCGCACTTCGGCCGCGGCCAGTCTCGCGTCCCACAACGGCAGGATCCCCATCGGGATGAACCGGTCGGGATGCCGGCCACACCAGTCCTCGATGTGCCAGTCGTTGTAGGCGCGCACCATCGCCTCGGACACGTCGCGGTCCCCGCGGTAGGTGAACAGCGCGCCCGAGATGGTCGGGAACGACGGGAAGCACAGCGACGCAAGGACCCCGGAGGCGTCCATGTCGTTCACCCGTGCGTCGACGTCGTAGCACCCCGACCTCATGTCGCTGAATCGCGACGGCTCGAATCCCCATTCGTCGTTGGGCCGGCCCACAACGGCGTTGAGCCCGATGTTCGGCAGCTGCAGACCGTCGTACACCCAGAAACACATGCCGTCGGCGTCCTCGACGATGCGCGGTGCGTCGTCGGCGAAACGGCTTGGCACCCGGCCGTTGAACATGTCGGGTGGTTCCACGGTGTGGTCGTCGACGCTGATCAGTACCAGATCGAGAGGATCAATCACTCGAACAATCCTAAACTAATAGACATTTTCTGTCTAAGTGTTCTATCCGGACCCTCTCGCTTGGGCGAAGTCCTGCACCCAGCCCGCCATCAAGCCGTAAACGGACTCCATGGCGTCGCGCGCGGCGGCGTCGTCACCGATGGGCTCGTAGTCGATGTCCCAGACCACGATGGATTCCCCGGCGCCGTCCATGCTCTCCGACACGGTGTTGACCGCCACGAAGCGGCTGACCGGCATCGGGTTGTTGGTGATCTCATACGACAGCGCGCGCTCGTCCGGCTTGATCCAGATCAGGGTCTCGATGACCGGCTTCTCGGTGCTCGCGGCGATGAACCGCCGCATGCCGGGTCCTTCGCCCTCGACCCTGACATCGCTGGGTCCCGGAATCCAGTCGACGTTACCGAAGTCGGCGAGAACGGCCCAAACCGCGTCCGGTGCCACCGCGAGCCGCTTGGTGACCGTGAATGTTGGCATTCGCCGACCGTATCACCCGATGTGACAATTGATCGACTAGTGTACTTATGTACTGCCAACGCGCGAAGGAGGGCTGATGGCCACCGACTCCGCCGCTGGAGGCGAATTCGAGGTCGATGAGGACTGGGTCCGCTATGAGGTTGTCGAACCGCACATCGCGCAGATCACCATCAACCGGCCCGGACGGCGCAACGCCATCCTGTCTCCCGGAATGCATCGACTCTTCAAGGAGCGGCTGGACCGCGCCGAGGACGATGACCAGGTCAAGGTCGTCGTGTTGCTGGCCGAGGGCAAGGACTTCTGTAGCGGCGACGACGTGCGCCGGCTCCCGGTGGAAGAAGCGGGACTGCGCAAGGGCGAGCGACTGCCGCAGACCGCGCGCCTGGGCAACGCCCGACGGCTGCACCGGCACCTCACCAATTGGCTGGAGTTCCCGAAGACGGTGATCGCCGGCTGCCAGGGCGCCACGCTGGGCGCCGGGATGAATCTGGCCCTGGCCGCAGACATTCTGGTCGTCTCGGATGACATGTACGTTGCCCGCCCTCAGGCGCGCATCGGGTTCGCCGGGTTCTCCACGGCCATGCCGCTCGCGCTGCTGAAGATGGGGCCCAACCGCGGCTACGAGGCGATGATCACCGGCCGCAAGGTGACCGCGCACGAACTACGCGAGTGGGGGGTAGCCGCCTCGGTGGTGCCCGCCGAGCGGCTCCGCGACGAAGCGTTGCGCTATGCCCGCGCGATCGCTCACCACTCGGCCGACGGCCTGATGGTGGGAAAGCACGCTCTGATCGCGTTTTGGCACGCCGTCGGGATGGCGCAGTTCGGGGACTGGGTTCCGATGGGCCAGACGGTGTTCAGCAACCTCGTGTGGCGCGACGACGAGTTCAACTTCATGAAAGAACGCAGTACCCGCGGCGGCCGGGAGGCGATGGCCGAGTTGGAGCGCCGCTATGCCGAGTGGGGGTTCGAGTAGGCGATAGCTGAACAGCTATACAGATATTGTCTGCATGTTCTGTATGCTCGTCTTTGACGCGAGGCCACGAGGAGTTGGATGACGATGGGTGTGTTGGACGGACGGACCGCGTTGGTGACGGGGGCCGGGCGGGGAATCGGCGCGGCGGTGGCCGAGGGCTTGGCCGCCGAGGGCGCGACGGTCCTGGTCTCCGATGCGGGCGTCGGCGTCGACGGGACCGGACACGACTCCAGTCCGGCCGAAAGCGTCGCGGCGGCGATAACGAGCCGTGGCGGCAAGGCATTCGCCGATACCACCGACATCACCGACTTCGCCGCATGCGCGGATCTCATCGGCCGCGCCGCCGAGACGCTCGGCGGCTTGGACGTCGTGGTGAACGCCGCGGGGATCCTTCGGGACGGCATGGTCTTCAAGATGAGCGAGCAGGACTGGGACGCGGTGGTGTCGGTGCACCTCAAAGGGACGTTCAACGTCACGCGCCACGCGGCGGCCTGGTGGCGGGAGAACCGCGGCGGGCAGTACCGGCTGATCACCTTCACATCCATGTCGGGCTTGCAGGGCGCGCCGAGCCAGCCGAACTACGCCGCGGCCAAGATGGGCATCGTCGGCCTGACCTTCTCGTGCGCCAACGCGCTGCGCAACTACGGGGTGCGCTGCAACGCCATCGCGCCGATCGCGGGCACCCGGATGACGCAGGGCATCAAGGGCGGCGGCAGCATGGACTACTCGGACTCCAACGTTCGCCTTTCACCGAAGAATTGCGTGCCGCCGGTCGTGTATCTGGCCAGTGAGCAGTCCGACTGGCTCAACCGGCGCGTGATCTTCGCCGGGAACGGGCGGATCAGCCTGATGTCCAATCCGGTCGTCGAACGCGAGATCGTGTCGGCGTCGGGGACGTGGGACATCCCGACCGCGTTCGCCGAGATCGAGACGTCGTTCAAGGAAGCGGTGCTGTATCCCAACATCTTTGACAAGCCACCGTCCAGCTGAACCGACGAAAAGTGCGACAATGACCGAGCTTGCCACCGAGCGGGTGCCACAAAAGTTCGCCTGCGGTGAGACTTTCGTGCCCAAAAGCCGGTACATCGACCCGGAATTCCTGAACCTCGAGCTGGAGCGATTGTTCACCCGGGTGTGGCAGCCCGCGTGTCGCGAAGAGGAAGTACCGGACGCCGGCTGCTTCTACGAGTACACGATCGGCCGGCAGTCCATCGCCGTGGTGCGCCAGAAGGACGGCAGCATCAAGGCATTCCACAACACCTGCGCGCACCGCGGCATGAAGGTCGTCCGCGGCAGCGGTTGCTCGGCCAACAAAGAGTTGCGCTGCGAATTCCATGGCTGGCGTTATGAATTGGACGGCCGGTCCTCCTTCGTCCCATGTCGCGACGAGTTCGCACCGCGCCCCCGCCAGCAGTGGGGCCTGCGTCCCGTCGCGGTGGGGACGTGGGGTGGCTGGGTATTCGTGAGCATGGCCGAGGACCCGCCGGATCTGCTCGAGTGGCTGGACCCGCTGCCGACCGCGCTGGCGCCATTTCGGTTGCAGGACATGCGCTACCGCTGGCGCAAGCGCACGTTCCTGCCGGCGAACTACAAGACCGTCGTCGACGCGTTCATCGAGGGATATCACACGCCCGGGACCCATCCGCAGACGATGCGATCGGCGCAGGGCCCGCGGCCGTCTGCGGAGCCCGCAGCGCCGCAAGAATACGTCTACGCTCCCTACACCCCGACCATCACCTATAAGAACCACTCGCGGTTCGTCTACACGCAGCGTCCCGAGCATGCCGGCCGCGACAAGGGTCGCCAGGAGCAGGCGGCGCGACCAGAGGTGTTCGCGAATTCGATGAAATACCAGTACCTCGAGGTCGGGTCGCTGGTCACCGAGCGAGACTACCGGGCCGCGCAAAAGCTGGCCGCGATGGAGCCCGGCGACGTCCCGCCGTTTGTTCTGTATCACCAGATGTGCGAGGAACTCGCCCGCGCCGAAGGCGTTGACTTCCCGCGGATGTCGATGGAGCAATACTTCGCGGGGAACGGCGACTGGCATGTGTTTCCGACCATGGTGATCCTGGTCGAGAAGTCCTGCCTGCTGGGATACCGCATGTTGCCCGACGCCGAAGACCCGAATCGGTGCACGTTCGAGATGTTCTCGCTGGAGCATTTCGCGCCCGGCGAGGTGCCCGAGACGCAGTGGCAGGTCTTCGAGCGGTGGCAGGACCACGACGGCTGGGGCGAGCTGCCCTCACAGGACCTGAGGAACATCGGCGCCATCCACGCGGGCATGCACTCGGCCGGGTTCGAGGGACTCTGGCTCAACACCGCCCAGGAGATGTCCATTCGCAACGAGCATGCGATCGCCGACAGGTTTCTTTTCGGTGCGGACCGCGACGGTGTTGATCCTCGCGCTCAGGAGGGCGGTTCCTCCGAGTCGACATCGGAGAAGCGATAGCGGTTCTCGCCATCGGCGGCGGCTCCCAGCCGCATTCATGCGACGACAGCAACACCGCCGACCGTGCAGCCGCCGGTTTCGATCGCCGGGATGGCCTGATGTACAACCTGCTTGGCGACCCACGTGGAGTTCCGGGCGGGCGCAACGCCAACTTGCCGAATCGGGCTGCGCCAGAAACACGTTGGTGACCGGTCAGAGAGCTGTTTCGGTCGGCTCACGCGGATATCCGAAAAGTTGCAGCGCTTCGTCGGCGACTGCGATCAGCGAGCCGGTGGGGGCATCGCGTTCGCCGGTCAGCCGGTCGAAGATTCCGATGTCTTTACGGAGCAGGGGTCCGACCATTGGAGCCAACACCCCGAAGCCACCGACAGCGACGGCGGTGTTCAGCGAAAAGCTGTTGCCGCTGCTGACCGACAAAGCGCGGCCCAGAGCGTGCTCGTCCAGGCCCAACCGAGTGCCGGCAACCATCGCGTCGCGCGCCAGGGCGTAGTGGGCGGCGTGCAGAGTGTTGTTGACGAGTTTGGCGATCAACCCGCTGCCGAGCGGCCCGAGGTGAATTACGTTGCCCCCGAAAGTTTCGAGCTCCGCGCGGCATTTTTCGTAGTTTTCGTCCTCGCCGCCGACGAGGACGGTGAGCTTGCCCTCGGCAGCCGCGAAGCCGCCGCCGCTGACCGGAGCGTCGATCACACCGACACCCCGTTCCGCCGCGATCCGCGCAATCTGGTGACACACCTCCAGGCTGATTGTCGAATGGATGGCCAGCACGGACCCGGGTGACATGCCGGCGAGCACCCCGGATTCGCCCAGGACGACGTCTTGGACCCCAGCATCGTCGACCACACAGATCCCGACCACGTCGCTGTTGGCCCCCAGCTCGGCCCGGGTTTCCGCGAACGACGCCGCAGAACCGAGCCGGATTCATCGGTCTCGGGGACCAGGGCAAGGGAATGGCAGATCGGCTCATAGCCTGCGGGGTGCCCACGACATTGTGGGCACGCCGGGCGGAATCGCTTGAGCCCTACCGCGGTTCTGCGGCGTCGTTCGCGGAAACCCGGGCCGAGCTGGGGGCCAACAGCGACGTGGTCGGGATCTGTGTGGTCG
>NZ_LZKH01000175.1:0-98387 GCF_001672745.1 Mycobacterium sp. E1386 | reverse complement strand
CCACAACACGATGTCGAATTCGCGCGGCGTTGCGGTCACTGGCCCGACGCCCCGCCGCCGGCACCCGCGGGCTTCGACCCGAACCTGCCGCCGCCTCCGGGCCCGGAGGCCCCGCCGCCTCCGCCGGTCCACGCGTACAGCGTGAACTGGGATGCCATCGCGCAGTGCGAGTCGGGTGGCAACTGGTCGATCAGTACCGGTAACGGTTTCGCCGGCGGCCTCCAGTTCACCCCGAGCACCTGGCGCGCCAACGGCGGGTCGGGTTCGCCCTCCGGCGCGAGCCGTGAGGAGCAGATCCGGGTGGCCGAGAACGTGCTGCACTCGCAGGGCATCGGCGCCTGGCCGGTCTGCGGGCGACGCGGCTGACCATCTACAACGCAGTAGTAAGTAGTGCCGGGCCTGGTGGCCCGGCACTACTTATCTGCTTATCTGCGGGTCGGGTAGCGTCGGGCCAGTGACCGCAACGCCGCGCGAATTCGACATCGTGTTGTACGGGGCGACCGGCTTCGTCGGGAAGTTGACCGCCGAATACCTGGCCCGGTCCTCGCCTGGCACGCGCGTGGCGCTGGCCGGCAGATCCACCGACCGCTTGCGAGCCGTCCGCGACACGCTGGGTGAGTCCTCTCAGGCCTGGCCGCTTGTCGCCGCCGACGCATCCTCGCCGTCGACGCTCAACGATATGGCGGCCCGCACCCAGGTCGTCATCACCACGGTCGGCCCATATACCCGTTACGGGCTGCCGTTGGTCGCCGCGTGCGCGACGGCGGGCACCGACTACGCCGACCTGACCGGGGAGGCCATGTTCGTCCGCGAGAGCATCGACCTGTACCACAAGCAGGCCACCGACACCGGTGCCCGCATCGTGCATGCCTGCGGATTCGATTCCGTCCCTTCGGACCTCAGTGTCTATGCGCTATACCGGGCGGCACGGGATGACGGCGCCGGAGAGCTCGCCGACACCGACCTCGTGGTCCGGTCCTTCTCGGGTGGGGTATCCGGGGGAACCGTCGCGTCGATGCTGGAGGTGTTGGACACGGCTTCCCGCGATCCCGATGCGCGTCGCCAACTCGCCGACCCGTACACGCTCAGCACCGACCGCAGCGCCGAACCCGAGATCGGGCCGCAGCCCGACCTGCCGTGGCGGCGCGGTCGCCAGATCGCGCCGGAACTGACCGGCCTGTGGACGTCGGGGTTCGTGATGGCCCCCTACAACACCCGTATCGTGCGGCGCAGCAACGCATTACTGGACTGGGCGTACGGCCGCCGGTTCCGCTACACCGAGAGCATGAGCCTGGGGTCGTCGCCGCTTGCGCCGCTGGCGTCGGCCGCGGTGGGCGGCGTCGCGAACGCCACATTCGGATTGGGTAGCCGCTATTTCCGGCTGCTGCCCCGCCGGCTGGTGGAGCGCATCGTCCCCAAACCCGGGACCGGCCCCAGCGCGGCGGCGCGCGAGCGCGGCTATTACAAGATCGAGACCTACGCCACCACGACCACCGGCGCCCGATACGTGGCGCGCATGGAGCAGCGCGGAGACCCCGGCTACAAGGCGACTTCGGTGCTGTTGGGGGAGTGCGGCCTCGCGCTCGCGCTCGACCGCGACAAGCTGCCGAACCTGCATGGCGTCCTCACCCCCGCGGCCGCGATGGGTGACGCGCTGCTGGCCAGGTTTCCCGCCGCCGGTGTGACGTTGCAGGTTGACCGGCTCTCCGAGTGACCCGGCTCACCTGCGATTTGGGCACTTACAGCGGGGTAAACGGCGCTCCCTAGAATTGACGGGTGACCGCCAGCCGCAGCCCCGCCAGCGTCCTGCCCAAGTCGTGGGATCCCGCTGCCGCCGAAAGCGCGATCTACCAGAAGTGGCTCGACGCGGGCTACTTCGAGGCCGACCCGACGAGCGCCAAACCGGGATACTCGATCGTGCTGCCCCCACCGAACGTGACCGGCAGCCTGCACATGGGTCACGCGCTGGAACACACGATGATGGACGCCCTGACCCGTCGCAAACGGATGCAGGGTTATGAGGTGCTGTGGCAGCCGGGCATGGACCACGCCGGGATCGCGACCCAGAGCGTGGTGGAAAAGCAACTTGCGCTTGACGGCAAGACCAAAGAGGACTTCGGCCGGGAACTGTTCGTCGAAAAGGTCTGGGACTGGAAGCGCGAGTCCGGCGGTGCGATCAGCGGCCAGATGCGCCGGCTCGGCGACGGGGTGGCCTGGAGCCGCGATCGCTTCACCATGGACGAGGGCCTGTCGCGGGCGGTCCGCACCATCTTCAAGCGGCTCTATGACGCCGGCCTGATCTACCGCGCCGAGCGCCTGGTCAACTGGTCGCCCGTGCTCGAAACCGCGCTCTCCGACATCGAAGTCAACTACGAAGAGGTCGAGGGCGAGCTGGTGTCGTTCCGCTACGGCTCCCTCGACGACTCGCAACCCCACATCGTGGTCGCCACCACGCGGGTCGAGACGATGCTCGGCGACACCGCCATCGCGGTCCATCCCGAGGACGAGCGGTACCGCCACCTGGTCGGCACCACCGTGGCGCACCCCTTCGTCGACCGGCAGCTCCTCATCGTCGCCGACGAACACGTCGACCCCGAATTCGGCACGGGCGCGGTCAAAGTCACGCCCACGGGGGTGGGCTGACGGTCTCTGGTTGATGCGGGAAACCTGCTTCGGAACGTGCCGAGTTGTTCCGGCACGACAGCGGTGGGCTCGAATCGCCCGGCGGGCTGCTACCCGTCGGCCGCGGACTGGCCTTGGCCGTCCGCAGCCCCGCTCACACGCGGGTCCGTGATTCTGTTTTCAGTTACTCTTCCGTAACCCGTTGCGGGCTAACAGGGACCGTACGAGAACCAGCCGCGTTCGTCATCTTCGGAAAACGTCCATCTCGTTTCGGTAACGGGGTGATCACGGCGCAATACCGTCGCCATTCTGGCAGGTCAACCGCGCGTTTCCGCGAAGTACCCAACAATCGCACGGCCTTTCAAATCGTGAGCCGAATCACGCCCATTTTGTGAACTGGCGCACGTATTTGCGGTACCGCCTTGGGGCCGTTTCGGGTCCAACGGACTCGGGTCCGGGGTCGCGAAGGGGCGCAGCCTACAACAAGTTACGTTGCTTCGTCACGCGCCACGCCCGACCATGTCAGCGAATTATGTTGTGCTGCTGGCTAACTTGCATCGTTCGAATAGCATGCGTGCACGTCGGCGAGCATCGCCGCGCCAGCCCTGGGAATGCCCTGAAAATTGTTCTCGCATAGTGCTTTTCGATCGGCCTACGCATACCGTCGAGGCCGCAACCGTGCAAGCCGGCCGCTCGTGCGAACACCTCGGCGGGCCGCCCGGCCGTCCACGCCAATTTGCTCACGGGATCGGCGATTCGGGTTGGCGGCAGATGCATAGACACCGCGACTTCCAATGAAGCAACGGACAATCGGCCTGAAACTTGCGGTGCGCCAACAGATCACGCTCCGCGCGCGGATTACCTATTCCGCCGATGCCGCGTCACTTGGCCGCTGTCGAAGCGGCGCACTCGTCTTATGTCGAATAAGCTTGGATATTCGCGCGCGTTGTCGGTGCTCGAATTTAACGCAGAATTTATGCGACGCGATTTCGACGCGCGCGCAAGATCGCCGTCAGCGCCGGGGCTGTGCGAGGGCGCGGAGCTCGGCGTCGGTGTTGACGTTGGTCAGCCACCGCGAATCCGATGTCACGACGCGCTGGGCATCCGATGAGTCCACCAAGGCACGCATTTTGCGCTCGCCGGCGGCCACCAATGCGTCGACCCGGTCGGCCAGGTCTGTCCGGTACACCGCGGCAAGGTAGTGGTCCTGGCCGTCCCAGGGCAGCACCACTTCCGCACCGGTCTCCAGCGCCCGGCGGGCGAGGTCGTCGATGAGTTCGACCGCCAGGAACGGCATGTCGACGGCGCAGACAAACGCGAGCCGGGCGCCGGCATCGGCGGCCGCGCGCAATGCCCGCCCCGTCGCCGGCAGCGGGCCCAGGCCGCGCAGTTCGTCGCGCATGACCCGAGCGTGCAGTTCGGGCAACGGCTGGCCTTGGGCGGCCATGACAAGGACTGGGTCGCAACGCTGTTGGAGGATGCCGACGACGTGTTCGACCATCGTGGTCGCGTCGGAGCCCGCGGACCCGGGCACCGGCAGGCTCGCTTTGTCACGCCCCATTCGCTGCGATGCGCCGCCGGCGAGCACTACGCCGGCCAGTGAACTCGTGTCGCCCACGTCAGTCGACGGTCCAGGTGTCGCGACCACGCAGCAGCGACTGCAGGGCGGCGTCGTCGAACGGCTTCGCGGCCCGGGCGGCCTGCACCTGCGAGCGCGCCGCGTCGTCGTACGTGGGCCGGCTGACATCGCGGAAGATTCCGAGCACGGTGTGATCGAGATTCTGATCGGAGAGGCGCGACAACGCGAAGGCGTAGGCCGAGTCGTCGGTGTGCGCGTCGTGCACCATGATCTCGTCGACGGACACGTCGGCGGTCTTGGCGAATTCGAGGCCGAAGCCGGACTTCACCACGCAGTACTCGCCGTCGGCGCCGAAGGTGATCGGCTCGCCGTGGCGGATGTTGATCACCCGTTCCTCGGCGCCCTCCTTGCGCAGCACGTCGAAGGAGCCGTCGTTGAAAATCGGGCAGTCCTGCAGGATTTCGACGACCGCGGCGCCGCGGTGCTCGGCGGCGGCGCGCAACACCTCGGACAGTCCGTTGCGGTCTGAGTCGAGCGCACGGCCGACGAACGTCGCCTCGGCACCCAGCGCCAACGACACCGGATTGAACGGGTGGTCCAGCGATCCCATCGGCGTCGACTTGGTGATCTTGCCGACCTCCGACGTCGGCGAGTACTGGCCCTTGGTCAGCCCGTAGATCCGGTTGTTGAACAACAAGATCGTGATGTTGACGTTGCGGCGCAGCGCGTGGATGAGGTGGTTGCCACCGATCGACAACGCGTCGCCGTCGCCGGTGACCACCCACACCGACAGGTCCTCGCGGGCCAGCGCCAGGCCGGTCGCGATGGCCGGCGCGCGTCCGTGGATCGAGTGAAATCCGTACGTCTCCAAGTAATACGGGAACCGGCTCGAACAACCGATGCCGCTGATGAACACGATGTTCTCGCGACGCAGCCCGAGCTCGGGCAGGAAGTTGCGGATGGTGTTGAGGATGACGTAGTCCCCACACCCGGGACACCAACGGACCTCTTGGTCACTGGTGAAGTCCTTGCCCTTCTGCGGTTGATCCGTGGTGGGCACACCATCGTTCTTCTTCAGCCTCGGGGTCAGCCCAAGGTCCGTGCCTGCCAGGTTTCCCATCAGGTCGGTCATTCGATAGCTCCCGCTCCAACCGTTGCTGCCGCCATTCTGGCGACCATCGTCTTGTCTTGCTCGATTTCGGCCAGCGTGCCGCCCTGCGCAGCGCGGATGACACGCCCGATTTCGTCGGCGAGGAATGCGACGCCCTGAACCTTGCTCACCGATTGCACGTCGACCAGGTACTTGCCGCGAAGCAGCAAAGCGAGCTGGCCCAGGTTCATTTCCGGGCACACCACCATCGGGTAGCGCCGCAACACATCACCCAGGTTCGCCGGGAACGGGTTCAGGTAGCGCAGGTGCGCGTGCGCGACCTTGACGCCCTTGCGTCGCGCGCGCCGGCAGGCTTCACCGATCGGGCCGTACGAGCTGCCCCAGCCGATCAGCAGCAGCTCGGCGTCTCCGGTCGGGTCGTCGACCTCGAGGTCGGGAACCGAGATGCCGTCAATCTTGGCCTGCCGCAACCGAACCATGAGGTCGTGGTTGACCGGTTCATAGGAGATGGCGCCCGAGCCGTTGGCCGCTTCCAGGCCACCGATCCGATGCTCGAGGCCCGGGGTGCCCGGTACGGCGAATTGGCGCGCGAGGGTCTCGGGATCGCGGTTGTAGGGCTGGAACGGCTCGTCCGGCTTGGCGAACGTGTGCTTGATCGGCTGCAGTGTGCCGACGTCCGGAATGCGCCACGGCTCCGAGCCGTTGGCGATCGCGCCGTCGGACAACACGATCACCGGGGTGTGATACGAGACCGCGATGCGCACCGCCTCGAGCGCGGTTTCGAAGCAGTCGGACGGCGAGCGGGGCGCCAGCACGGCAACCGGCGACTCGCCGTTGCGGCCGTACAACGCCTGCAGCAGGTCGGCCTGCTCGGTCTTGGTCGGCAGGCCGGTCGAGGGCCCGCCGCGCTGAACGTCGATGACCAGCAAGGGCAATTCGGTCATCACCGCGAGACCCAACGCTTCGGACTTCAGTGAGATCCCCGGGCCCGATGTGCTTGTCACTCCGAGGGCACCGCCGTACGAGGCGCCGATTGCGGCGCAGATGCCGCCGATCTCGTCCTCGGCCTGGAAGGTGATGACGTCGAAGTTCTTGTGCTTGGACAGCTCGTGCAGGATGTCCGACGCCGGCGTGATCGGGTAACTGCCGAGCACCACCGGAATGTCGGCCAGCTTCCCCGCCGCGACGATGCCGTAGGCCATCGCGGTGTTGCCGGAGATCTGGCGGTATTCGCCAGCGGGCAATGTCGCCCGCGACACCTCGTAGGTGGTGCCGAACGCCTCGGTTGTTTCGCCGTAGTTCCAGCCCGCCTTGAGCGCCAAGACGTTGGCCTCGGCGATGTCGGGCTTGCGGGCGAACTTCTCCCGGATGAACTTCTCGCTGGTCTCGATCGGGCGGCCGTACATCCACGACAGCAGACCCAGCGCGAACATGTTCTTGGCGCGCTGACCGTCTTTCTTCGACGCGCCGATCGCCTCGACGGCGCCCAGCGTCAGGGTGGTCATCGCGACCGAATGCACGACGTAGTCGGACAACTCGTCGGACTCGAGGGGGTTCGTTACGTAACCCACCTTGGTCAGGTTGCGCTTGGTGAACTCGTCGGAGTTGGCGATCACCATGCCGCCGCGCGGAAGGTCGCCCAGGTTGGCCTTGAGCGCCGCCGGGTTCATCGCGACGAGCACGTCGGGGCGGTCACCGGCGGTCAGGATGTCGTAATCGGCGATTTGAATCTGGAAGGACGAGACGCCGGGCAGGGTGCCTGCGGGGGCGCGGATCTCAGCGGGATAGTTCGGCTGGGTCGCCAGGTCGTTACCGAAAAGCGCTGCCTCCGAGGTGAACCGGTCGCCGGTCAGCTGCATCCCGTCGCCGGAGTCCCCGGCGAAGCGAATGACGACTTGCTCCAGGCGTTGACGGTCAGACCCGCCACCGGAAGGCGACCCGTTCGAGCCGTTGTGAGAATCAGACCCGGCTCCGCTGCCGTTCGGATCCACGTATCCGCCTTCCATTCGTCATCCGGATAGGCACTTCGCTGCTGGAGCTTTAGGTTACGCGCTGTTCAAGCGAGTCCCGCGCCCTCGCGCTGTGTGTCAGTGGTGGTACCAATTATGGCACTTCTTTAAGACTCTCTAAGACGAGAATGGTCGTCTCTAATCCATTACATGCAGCGGTTTTGCACCTAAAAGCGATGTCAGCCGGGGGACAGTGCCGCCGACGCTTGAAAAGTGTGGTATTGGTCACTTCTGCGCGGTGGCGGCCAGTTCTCTGGGCGCCGTTTCGGGCATGGCGATCAGGTACAGCAGAAAGCCCGCGCCCGCGAGCGCTCCCAGGAAAGCGAACGCGGCGTTGTAGCCGGCCGCCACCACGATCCAGCCCGCAACAAGATTGGACACCGAGGCGCCTATCCCGGTAGCGGCGGTCACGGCGCCGAGGCTGACATTGAACCGGCCGCTGCCGTGCGTCACGTCCTGGACCACGAGGGGAAAGAGCGCGCCGAACACGCCCGCCCCGATGCCGTCCAGCAGCTGCACGCCGACCAACCAGTACGGGTTACCGGACGCGGTGTAGAGAAATCCGCGGGCGGCCAACACCGCGAAGCCAATCAGGAAGATCGGCTTCCGTCCCCACGAATCGGCCTTGGCTCCGGCGAAGTATGCCACCGGCACCATGACCACCTGCGCGGCGACGATGCAGCCCGCCATCAGCGCGGTCCCGACGTCCTTGTTGTGCAGCGCCAGCAGCTGGCCGACCAGCGGCAGCATCGCGGCGTTGGCGAAGTGGAACGCAATGACCGTCGCGGCGAAGAGCATCAGCCTGCGGTTGTGCAGCAGCGTCGCGATCCGGGACGGCGTCTCGTGCGGCCCTCCCGGCACGTGGTCCATGCCCCGGGCGACGTCGTGGTCGATCGCGTCGGCCGGAATCCGCAGCGTCGCAAGCACACTGGCGGCCGCCATGACGGCAAGCACCCAGAACACCACCACCGGCCCGAAGAAATAGGCCAGCCCGCCGGTGACGGCGGCGGCCGACGCGTTCCCCGCATGGTTGAACGACTCGTTGCGCCCGATTCGCCGGGAAAAGTAACGGGGACCCACGACGCCCAAGGTGATCGCGGCCAGCGCCGGGGCGAAGACCGAGCCGGCGATGCCGGTGAGGGCCTGCAATACCGAGATCGAATAGAAGCCGGGGAACAACGGCATCGCCAACGAACCGGCCGTGATGGTCAACGCGCCGACGATGATCAGCGCCCGTTTCGCCGTACTCCGGTCCACCAACGCGCCGGCCGGTGCCTGCGCGACGATCGCCCCGATCCCGCCGACCGCCATGACGAACCCGATCGACGCCTGATCCCAGTGGTGGGCCAGCAGCAGGTAGATCGACAGGTAGGGGCCCAGCCCGTCGCGGACATCGGCCAGCAGGAAGTTCAGCAGGTCGAGCGCGCCCGTCAGCCGGCGCGTAACGGGGCTGGGGGTGGCAGCGGCGGCCGGCATGCGCATCTAGTACCCAAATGCGCGGCCGCTCGACCGCAAGGGGTGTTAGGCGCTCTTGTCGCGGCGCTCGGTGCGCGACGGCTTGCGCGGGACGATCGTCGGCAGCACGTTGTCCTGCACGGTCTCCTTGGTCACCACGACCTTGGCGACGTCGTCGCGGCTCGGGATGTCATACATCACCGGCAGCAGGACCTCTTCCATGATGGCGCGCAGACCGCGGGCACCCGTGCCGCGGTGGATCGCCTGGTCGGCGATCGCCTCGAGCGCGTCGTCGGTGAACTCGAGCTCCACGCCGTCCATCTCGAACAGCCGGGTGTATTGCTTTACCAGAGCGTTCTTCGGCTCGGAGAGGATCTTGACCAACGACTCGCGGTCCAGGTTGGTCACCGAGGCCACCACCGGCAGCCGGCCGATGAACTCGGGTATCAGACCGAACTTGATCAGGTCCTCGGGCATGACCTCGGCGAAGTGGTCGGTGGTGTCGATCTCGGCCTTCGAGCGCACCTCGGCGCCGAAGCCCAGGCCCCGCTTGCCGACGCGCTCGTAGATGATCTTCTCCAGGCCGGCGAACGCCCCCGCGACGATGAACAGCACGTTGGTGGTGTCGATCTGGATGAACTCCTGGTGCGGGTGCTTGCGGCCGCCCTGCGGGGGAACCGATGCCTGCGTGCCCTCAAGGATTTTCAGCAGCGCCTGCTGCACACCCTCGCCGGAGACATCGCGGGTGATCGACGGGTTCTCGCTCTTGCGGGCGATCTTGTCGACCTCGTCGATGTAGATGATTCCGGTCTCGGCGCGCTTGACGTCGTAGTCGGCGGCCTGAATGAGCTTGAGCAGAATGTTTTCGACGTCCTCACCGACGTATCCGGCTTCGGTAAGCGCGGTGGCGTCGGCGATGGCGAACGGCACGTTGAGCATCTTGGCGAGCGTCTGCGCCAGGTAGGTCTTGCCGCAGCCGGTGGGACCGAGCATCAAGATGTTGGACTTGGTCAGCTCAACCGGCTCGTGCCGGGAGTCGCGGCCCTTCTCCCCGGCCTGGATGCGCTTGTAGTGGTTGTAGACGGCGACGGCCAGCGTCCGCTTGGCGGTGTCCTGCCCGATGACGTAGCCCTCCAAGAATTCCCGGATCTCAACCGGCTTGGGGAGTTCGTCAAGTTTGACGTCGTCGGCGTCGGCCAGCTCCTCTTCGATGATCTCGTTACAGAGGTCGATGCACTCGTCGCAGATGTACACACCGGGGCCAGCAATGAGCTTCTTGACCTGCTTTTGGCTCTTCCCGCAGAACGAGCACTTCAGCAGGTCACCGCCGTCTCCGATGCGCGCCATGTTGCTGAGGGCCTACTTCCTTTTCGCCGTTCGTGTAGCCGTGCCGCATGTATCCCCCGACGCTACCCGCTAGATCGGGCCCGACGCGACCGTTAGCGCCGAATCGCGTCGGTGGTATTCATGCATGTTCGTCTTGATGAAACATATAGCCAGACGGCGCCCGTCACTCGCGAAAGACGCGCTTTGCGTGTCTTTGGCGTGTCGCGGTCGTTACCCGACCGAGGCTGGTGCGCCGACCGATTGCCACTTCCGCCGGGGATGCCGACCCCAGCGAAGCCCGGGCAGATCCCCAAGAAATCACCCTACAGTGGCCGGGTGGGAATGGCTCTGATCAGCGGATCGGTACTGATCAGCGATGGTGGTTTGGCCACCGAGCTCCAGGCGCGCGGTCACGACCTCTCCGATGCGTTGTGGTCGGCCAGGCTGCTGGCCGACGCGCCGCACGAAATCGTCGCCGTCCACGCCGCGTTTTATCGCGCGGGCGCCGCGATCGCGACGACGGCGAGCTACCAGGCGTCGTTCGAGGGCTTCGCTTCCCGCGGGATCGACCGAGCCGAAGCCGCCGGGCTGCTGCGCCGCAGCGTCGAACTCGCGAAGACCGCGCGTGCCGAGGTGGGCGTGAGCGGGCTTCTCGTCGCCGCGTCGGTCGGCCCGTACGGCGCCGCATTGGCCGATGGATCCGAATACCGCGGACACTACGGCCTATCCGTGGCGGCCCTGCGGCGATGGCACCGGCCGCGGCTGGAGACCTTGGCCGGCGCCGGCGCCGACGTGCTGGCGTGCGAAACCGTGCCCGACATCGACGAGGCCGAGGCGCTGGTCGATCTGGTCCGTTCCGTCGGCGCGCCGGCCTGGCTCAGCTACACCATCAACGGCGCCCGGACCCGGGCCGGGCAACCGCTGGCCGAGGCGTTCGCCGTCGCCGCCGGGGTGCGCGAGATCGTCGCGATCGGCGTCAATTGCTGCGCACCCGAGGACGTGCTGCCGGCGATCGAGATCGCCTCGGCAACCGGCAAGCCGGTGATCGTCTACCCCAACAGCGGCGAGCGGTGGAACGGCACGGGCTGGGCGGGGCCGCGTTCGTTCTCCGCGCGGCTGGCCGCACAGTGGGTGACGGCAGGGGCCCGCATCGTCGGCGGCTGCTGCCGGGTCGGGCCGGCCGACATCGCCGAGGTGACGACCGTGTTGCCGAACGTGCTCTGAGGGCGGTAAATCGGCTGAAATCTCGCCATGAGAGCACGTTCGGCGAGGGGACCTAGGCGTTCTGCGCGGAGAGCTTCCGGTACTCCAGAACGGTGTCGATGATCCCGTAGTCCTTGGCCTCTTCGGCGGTCAGGATCTTGTCGCGGTCGGTGTCCTTACGGACCGTCGCGGCGTCCTTACCGGTGTGGCGGGCCAGCGTGGTCTCCATCAGCGTGCGCATCCGCTCGATCTCGGCGGCCTGGATCTCCAAATCGGAGAACTGGCCCTGGATCACGCCCTGCAGCGACGGCTGGTGGATCAGCACCCGCGCGTTGGGCAGCGCCATCCGCTTGCCGGGAGTTCCAGCGGCCAGCAACACCGCCGCGGCAGAGGCGGCCTGGCCCAGGCACACCGTCTGGATGTCGGCGCGCACGTACTGCATGGTGTCGTAAATCGCCATCAGCGAGGTGAAGCCGCCGCCGGGAGAGTTGATGTACATGGTGATGTCGCGGTCGGGGTCCAGCGACTCCAGCACCAGCAGCTGCGCCATGATGTCGTTCGCCGACGCGTCGTCCACCTGGACGCCGAGGAAGATGATGCGCTCCTCGAACAGCTTGTTGTAGGGGTTCGACTCCTTGACGCCGAAGCTGGAGTGCTCGATGAACGACGGCAGGATGTAGCGCGCCTGCGGCTGGGTCTGAGGGTGCTGAGTACTCACTGGGCTTCTCCGTTGGTGATGTGGGCGGCGCGCGTGATGATGTGGTCGACGAACCCGTATTCCAGTGCTTCCTGGGCGGTGAACCAGCGGTCGCGATCGGAATCGGCCTCGATGCGTTCGATCGACTGCCCGGTGAATTCGGCGTTCAGCCGGAACATCTCCTTCTTGATGACGTGGAACTGCTCGGCCTGGATGGCGATGTCGGCCGCGCTGCCCGTCACCCCGCCGAGCGGCTGGTGCATCAGGATGCGCGCGTGCGGCAGCGCGTAGCGCTTGCCCTTGGTGCCGGCCGCGAGCAGGAACTCGCCCATCGAGGCCGCCATGCCCATCGCGTAGGTGGCGATGTCGCAGGGCGCCAGCACCATGGTGTCGTAGATGGCCATGCCGGCGCTGATCGATCCGCCCGGGGAGTTGATGTACAGCGAGATGTCCTTGTCGGCGTCCTCGGCGGCGAGCAACAGGATCTGCGCGCACAGCCGGTTGGCGACCTCGTCGTTCACCTCCGAACCCAGGAAGATGATGCGCTCGGAGAGCAAGCGCTCATAGACCGAGTCCGTGAGGTTGAGCCCTTGCGAGGGCGAACGCATGTCAGACACGACTGGGTTACCTGCTTTCTCGAGTTCTTCTATTCACCGACACTAACCAACCGAGCCCACTGTTTCGCGGCCACGCTCCCCCTCAATTGGGCGCTTTCGCTCACAGCGTCAAACCGGTCACTCCGTTTCGTCGCCGGGGGCGTCGGCGTCGTCGGCGTCTCCAGCTTCCTCGGCCTCGCCCGCCGGCTCGGCATCGTCCGAACGCTTGCCGAAGAACTCACTGGTGTCGATGGCGTTGCCGTCGGTGTCGGTGACCGTCGCCGCCCGCACCACCTCGGCGATGGCCAGCCCGCGCCGCACGTCGGCGAACATGGCCGGCAGCTGGTTGTTCTCCTGCAGGTAGCCCAGCAGCTGCTGCGGCTCGATGCCGTATTGCCGAGACGTCGCAACCAGCCGTTCGGTCAGGTCGTCCTGGCCGACCTGCACCTCCAGCTCGTCGGCCAGCGCATCCAGCAGCAGCTGCC
The DNA here is from genome assembly GCF_001672745.1 of Mycobacterium sp. E1386. NCBI lineage: Bacteria > Bacillati > Actinomycetota > Actinomycetes > Mycobacteriales > Mycobacteriaceae > Mycobacterium > Mycobacterium sp. E1386. Next base: position 85,304 of record NZ_LZKH01000175.1, on the reverse strand, counting down.
TCTTGACGTCCGTCTCCGCGGCGGTGCGCGTCTCGGTCTCGAACTCTTCACGGGTCTTTCCCTGCCCGGCGAGCGCCTCTTCGAGCTTGGCTTCGTCGTGGTCGAGGCTGTGCAGCGCGTCGTGGAGCGAGCTGTCGACCTGCGCCTTGACGATCGCTTCCGGCAGCGGCACGTCGACCTGTTCGAGCAGCGCGTCCAGCGCGGCGTTGCGAATCTGGTCGGCCTGCTGGGCGCGCTTGACCCGCCCCACCTGGTCGCGCAGGCTCGACCGCAGCTCCTCGATGGTGTCGAACTCGCTGGCCAATTGGGCGAACTCGTCATCGGGCTCGGGAAGCTCGCGTTGCTTGATCGACTTGACCGTGACCGTCACCTGCGCGTCCTGCCCCGCATGCTCGCCGGCCGCCATCTGGGCGGTGAACTCACGGGACTCATCGACCGACAGCCCGACCAGCGCGTCGTCGAGGCCGGCGATGAGCCGGCCCGACCCGACCTCGTGGGACAGGCCCTCCGCGGCGGCCCCCGGCACCTCTTCGCCGTTGATGGTGGCCGAGAGGTCGATGGAGACGAAGTCCCCGGTGGCCACCGGCCGGTCCACGCCGGTCAGCGTGCCGAACCGGGCGCGCAGCGACTCCAGTTCGGCGTCGACGTCCTCGTCGCTGACGTCGATGGGGTCCACCGAGATCTTCAGCGTGCCGAGGTCCGGCAGGTCGATCTTGGGGCGGACGTCGACCTCGGCGGTGAACGCCAGCTCCTCGCCGTACTCCTTCTTGGTGACCTCGATCTCGGGCTGGCCCAGGGGCTGCACTTCCGAATCGACGACCGCCTGCCCGTACCGCGCGGGCAGCGCCTCGTTGACGACCTGGTCGAGCAGCGCCTCCCGGCCGAAGCGGGCCTCCAGCAACTTCGCCGGCGCCTTACCGGGCCGGAAGCCGGGAAGCCGCACCTGCTTGGCCAGCTCCCGGTAGGCGCGCTGGAAATCGGGCTCGAGTTCGGAGAACGGCACCTCCACATTGATGCGGACCCGGGTGGGGCTCAACTGCTCGACGGTGCTCTTCACGGGGGTGCTCCTCGGTGGTCGTTCCTGGCGTTCGGTGGGCCGTGTGTATGCGGCACGGGGTCGTGCTGGTCGGGGTGACAGGATTTGAACCTGCGGCCTTCCGCTCCCAAAGCGGATGCGCTACCAAGCTGCGCTACACCCCGCGCTGACCTCGATGATCCTAAGGCCCCTCGCGTGCGGGTTGGCCACAGGCTTCGCGACGACCTCGCGGACCCTCACGGAGCGATCACAAGACCGCGTCGATTAGATTTGATCTTCGTCGACAGCTACAGTCACGCTCGACTGGCACATGCGGGCGTAGCTCAATGGTAGAGCCCTAGTCTTCCAAACTAGCTACGCGGGTTCGATTCCCGTCGCCCGCTCGGGGTGAGGATCTGCTCCATAGAAAGGCGCCATGAGCGACCTAACAACGGACGCGGCAATCCGTGGCTCATGCGCGTCGGACTTCGTCGGGGTGCGCGACGCTTTCGAGCGCAACTTCGCGCTGGGCGATGAAGTTGGCGCGGCCGTCGCAGTGTGGGTAGACGGGTCCCTCGTCGTCAATCTCTGGGGCGGCTGGGCCGACGCGGCCCGTACCCGACCCTGGCAGCAGAACACCCTGACCACGGTGTTGTCCGGCACCAAGGGCCTGTCGGCCACCTGTGTCCACCAGCTGGCCGACCGCGGCGAGCTGGACCTGCAGGCCCCCGTGGCCCATTACTGGCCCGAGTTCGGCCAGGCGGGCAAACAAGACATCACGCTGGCGATGGTGATGAGCCACCGGTCCGGCGTGATCGGCCCCCGCACCCGGATGCGCTGGGAAGACGTCGCCGACTGGGACTTCGTCTGCGCGCAGCTTGCCGCCGCGGAGCCATATTGGGAGCCCGGCACCGCCCAGGGCTACCACATGACCACCTTCGGATTCATCGTCGGCGAGGTATTCCGCCGCGTCACGGGCCGGACGATCGGCCAGTACCTGCGCACCGAGATCGCCGAACCGTTCGGCGCGGACGTCCACATCGGGCTGCCCCTGGCCGAGCAACGCCGCTGCGCCGAGCGGGTGAACAAGCCGCACGCCCGCGACCTGCTGGCCGACGCGCAAGCGCCCGGCTACCCGACCAGCCTGGCCGAGCACCCGAAGGCGGGGTTGTCGATCTCCATGGGTTTCGCGCCAGACGACGAGCTGGGCTCCCACGACCTGCAGCTGTGGCGCGAACTCGAGTTTCCCGGCACGAACGGGCAAGTGTCGGCCCTGGGATTGGCGACGTTCTACAACGCGCTCGCCCAGGAGAAGGTGCTCAGCCGCGAGCATATGGAGCTGGTGCGGCAGTGCCAGGGTGGCCTGGAGACCGACTTGGTGCTCGGGCCACGGGTCGCCGATCACGGCTGGGGTTTGGGCTACATGCTCAACCAGCGGTGCGTGAACGGGCCCAACCCGCGGATCTTCGGCCATGGCGGGCTCGGGGGGTCGTTCGGGTTCGTCGATCTCGAACACCGGATCGGCTACGCGTACGTGGCGAACCGGTTCGACGCCACCAAGGCCAACGCGGACCCGCGCAGCCTGGCGCTGAGCAACGAGGTCTACGCGGCGCTCGGCGTCATCTAGGGTCCGGCGAACCGCGGCCCGTCATTTCTGGCAGGTAGGGCACCAGAACACGTTTCGCCCCTCGAGCACGGCCGTGCGGATCGAATCTCCACAGACCCGGCAGGCCTCGCCGGCGCGCCGGTAGACATACGTCCGGGGCCGCCCGGGCCGGTACGACGGCGGCCCGTGGTCGTGTTCGGGCCGCACCACGATGATCTTGCCCCGGCGCAAGCCGACCTTCATCAGCGCCACCAGATCGGTCCACGCCGCGGCGAACTCCGCCTCGCCGATGTCGCGGCCGGCACGGAACGGGTCGATGTGGTGGCGATAGAGCAGTTCGTTGCGATAGACGTTGCCGACGCCGGCGACGATGGTCTGGTCCATCAGCAGTGCGCCAATGGGCCTGCGGGACTTGGTGATTCGATTCCACGCCCAGGACGGATCGGCGTCGTTGCGCAGCGGGTCGGGACCGAGCTTGGCCAGCACGTCGGAAACCTGGCCCTCGTCGATCACCTCGCAGACCGTCGGCCCGCGTAAGTCGGTTCCGTAGTCGGCGCCGACCATTCGCATCCGCACCTGCCCGACCGGTTCGGGAAGGACCGCTCCGTCGTGCGGCCATTCGGTGAAGGCGCCGTAGAGGCCCAGGTGCACGTGCACGATCGGACCGCCTTGATGGGGCCCGTAGTGGTGGAACAGGTGTTTGCCCCAGACGCTGGTGCGGCGCAACACGCGCCCGTCCACCACGGCCGCATCGACGAAGCGGCCCTGCGGGCTCGACACCGCCACGGGCGCCCCACCGAAGCGGCGCTGATGCAGCCGGGCCAGGCGGTGCAGGGTATGCCCTTCGGGCATGCGCGCCTCAGCCCTGCGCGCCGGGCACCGGCGGCGCCTGGTGAGAGCGCTCGTACTCGGCGAGGATGTCGATACGTCGTTGGTGGCGTTCGGCTTTGGACCATTGCGCACTCAGGAAGGCATCCACGATGGCCAACGCCTCGGGGACCGTGTGCATGCGACCGCCGATCCCGATCAATTGCGCGTTGTTGTGCTCGCGGGCCAGGGTCGCCGTCTCGACGCTCCACCCCAGCGCGCAGCGGGCTCCCGGCACCTTGTTGGCCGCGATCTGTTCGCCGTTGCCCGAACCGCCCAGCACTATGCCCAGGCTGCCGGGGTCGGCCACCGTGCGTGTCGCGGCCGCGATGCAGAACGCCGGGTAATCGTCCTCGGCGTCATACGCGAAGGCGCCACAATCGATCGGCTCGTGCCCGGACGCTTTGAGGTGCTCGATGATCTGCTGCTTGAGCTCGAATCCGGCGTGGTCAGAGCCGAGGTAGACGCGCATGCCCGCAATCCTTACACGGGCCGCCTATCAGTCGAATTCGGGCTTCTCGGTGCGGGTCCGCTTGAGCTCGAAGAAGTGCGGGTAGGACGCGAAGGTCACCGACGCATCCCATAGCTTGCCGGCCTCCTCGCCGCGGGGGATCTTCGAGAGCACCGGCCCGAAGAACGCCACCCCGTTGACGTGAATGGTCGGCGTGCCGACGTCGTCGCCGACGGCGTCCATGCCGGCGTGGTGGCTCTTGCGCAGGGCGTCGTCGTACGCCTCGCTGTTCGCAGCCTCCGCGAGCTCCGCGGGCAGACCGGCGTCGGCGAGCGACAACTTGATGACTTCCTCGAGGTTCTTGTTGTCCTCGTTGTGAATCCGGGTGCCCATGGCGGTGTACAGCGGGTCGAGCACGCCCTCGCCGTGGGCCTGCTCGGCGGCGATCGCCACGCGCACCGGACCCCAGGCGTGCTTCATCATTTCGCGGTATTTGTCGGGAAGGCCTTCGCGGTTCTCGTTGAGGATCGCCAGGCTCATGACGTGAAAGTGCACCTCGATGTCTCGGACCTTTTCCACCTCGAGGATCCAACGCGAAGTGATCCAGCACCACGGGCACAGCGGGTCGAACCAGAAATCGGCTTGGTCTTTCTCGGCAGCCTTCTCAGCCATAGCGCAGTCCTCTCGTCGGTCGGTACACCGTTCAGCACAACCGTAGGCGCCGCGCCCCTGTTCCCGCACCGGCCGAGATGCGCGGCGGGCACGTAAGTTGGACGCGTGGCTCTTCCTAATCTCACCCGGGACCAGGCCGTCGAACGCGCCGCCCTGATCACCGTCGACAGCTACCAGATCGACCTCGATGTCACCGATGGTTCCGGCGCACCCGGCGAACGGACGTTCCGCTCCACCACCACGGTGGTGTTCGACGCGCTTCCCGGTGCCGACTCGTACATCGACCTCGCCGCCGAGACGGTGCGCAGCGCCAGCCTCAACGGCCATGACCTGGATGTATCCGGCTACGACGAATCGACGGGCATCGCGTTGCGCGGTCTGGAGAAACGCAACGTCCTCGTGGTCGACGCGGACTGCCGCTACTCCAACACCGGCGAGGGGTTGCATCGCTTCGTCGATCCGGTCGACAACGAGACCTACCTTTACTCGCAATTCGAAACCGCCGACGCCAAGCGCATGTTCGCCTGCTTCGACCAACCCGACCTCAAGGCGACGTTCGACCTGCGGGTGACGGCACCCAAACACTGGAAGGTGGTTTCCAACGGCGCGACGGTGTCCATCGAAGACGGCGTGCACGTCTTCGCCACCACTCCGCGGATGAGCACCTACCTGGTGGCCCTCGTCGCCGGCCCGTACGCCGAGTGGAAGGACACCTACGCCGACGAACACGGCGAGATCCCGCTGGGCATCTTCTGCCGGGAATCGTTGGCGCGCCACATGGATGCCGAGCGGCTGTTCACCCAGACCAAGCAGGGATTCGCCTTCTACCACAAGAACTTTGGGCTGCCGTATGCGTTCGGCAAATACGATCAGCTGTTTGTGCCCGAATTCAACGCCGGCGCAATGGAAAACGCGGGCGCGGTGACCTTCCTGGAGGACTACGTCTTTCGCAGCAAGGTCACCCGGGCCTCTTACGAGCGCCGCGCCGAAACCGTGCTGCACGAGATGGCGCACATGTGGTTCGGTGACCTCGTCACCATGACCTGGTGGGACGACCTGTGGCTCAACGAGTCGTTCGCGACGTTCGCGTCGGTGCTGTGCCAGGCGGAGGCCACCGAATTCACCGAGGCCTGGACGACGTTCGCGACGGTCGAGAAGTCTTGGGCGTACCGCCAAGACCAGCTGCCGTCCACCCATCCGATAGCCGCGGATATCCCCGATCTGGCCGCCGTCGAGGTGAACTTCGACGGCATCACCTACGCCAAGGGCGCGTCCGTCCTCAAACAGCTCGTCGCCTACGTCGGGCTGGAGTACTTCCTGGCGGGGCTGCGCGACTACTTCCGCACCCACGCGTTCGGCAACGCCACTTTCGACGACCTGGTGGCCGCGCTGGAGAAGGCGTCCGGCCGGGACCTGTCCGACTGGGGCCGGCAGTGGTTGAAGACGACCGGATTGAACACGCTGCGGCCGGATTTCGATGTCGACGCGGATGGCCGGTTCACCCGGTTCGCGGTGACACAGAGTGGCGCCGCCCCGGGTGCCGGTGAAACCCGAGTGCACCGGCTGGCGATCGGGATCTACGACGACGATGGCGCGGGTAAGCTGCTGCGGGTCCGGCGCGAAGAACTCGACGTCGAGGGTCCTGTCACGGAAGTGCCTGCCCTCGTTGGTGTTTCGCGTGGCCAGCTGGTGCTGGTCAACGACGACGATCTGACGTATTGCTCACTGCGGCTGGACGGCGAGTCGCTGCGGACGGCGCTGCGGCGGATCGCCGACATCGCCGAGCCACTCCCGCGCTCCCTGGTGTGGTCGGCGGCGTGGGAGATGACACGCGAGGCCGAACTGCGCGCCCGCGACTTCGTGGCGCTGGTCTCGGGCGGCGTGCACGCCGAAACGGAGGTCGGTGTGGCGCAGCGGCTGCTGCTGCAGGCGCAGACGGCGCTGGCTTCCTACGCCGAGCCGGACTGGGCGCGGGAGCACGGGTGGCCGCAATTCGCCGATCGGCTGCTGGAGCTGGCGCGTGCCGCCGACCCCGGCTCCGATCACCAGCTCGCCTTCGTCAACACCCTGTGTTCGTCGGTGCTGTCCACCCGGCACGTCGTGGCGCTGGCGGACCTGCTCGACCACGACCCGGCCGAGTTGGGGCTGGCCGGCCTCGCGATCGACACCGACCTGCGGTGGCGCATCGTGACCGCGCTCGCCAGCGCCGGAGAAATCGACGCGGATGGGCCGGCCACGCCCTTCATCGACGCGGAGGTCCAGCGCGATCCGACCGCCGCCGGCAAGCGGAACGGCGCCCAGGCGGCGACGGCGCGGCCGCAGCCACAGGTCAAGGAGGACGCCTGGACCACGGTGATCGAGGACGACACCCTGGCCAACATCACCGCCCGCAGCATCATCGCGGGCTTCGCCCCGGCCGGGCAGCACGACTTGCTCACGCCGTTCACCGACCGCTACTTCGAGGCGATACCGGGCGTGTGGGCGCGGCGTTCCAGCGAAGTCGCGCAAACGGTGGTGATCGGCCTGTACCCGCACTGGAACATCAGCGAGGCCGGCATCGCGGCCGCCGACAAGTTCCTGTCCGCCCCCGAGGTGCCGCCGGCGTTGCGGCGGCTGGTGCTCGAGGGCCAGGCCGGGGTGAAGCGGGCCTTGCGGGCACGCAAGTTCGACGCGACCGACTAGGCCGACGGTGACGACCCGCCGCGCCCGGCTACGCCGCTAGGCCGGGCAGATCCCCGAGCTGAGGACGCGGATCGCGCTGACCAGTCCGTCCACCAGATCGCCCCGCTCGAACGCCGACGACGCGGCGGCGACGCCCAGTGGCGCGGACGACTCGGCGCCGCGACCGCGGACCTGGGAGCCGTAGACCACCTCGATGACCTTCTGGTCGGGCGAGACCGCCAGCAGCACCGCGTTGTCCGGGGTGGGCACCTTCGCCAGGATCTCGCGAGCCCGCGCGGCGGTGTCACTGCCCAGGTCACCGAGGTAAATGGCGAACCGTGCCTTCGATGCCCGGGATCCGAACTTCAGCGCGTCGTCGATGGCGACGAGGTCCTTGATCGGGAACGGAAAATGAACCGAGAGCTCGCCTGGCTCGGTGACCCCGGAGAGCCGCCCGCTGGTGGTGATCACCCAGCCGTTGGGCAGCTCGGCAGGTTCCCTCGTCGCCACATCACCATGTGCCACTGGCGCCACCTCCAACTGAGAATTCGTGTCCGCCGTGCCCGCCGTGGGTGTGGCCGACGTCTTCGTCCGTGGCCGCCCAAAGGATCGGCGGATGCGTCCACTTCTCCGGCAGCTTGTAGGTCGCCGGGTGCGGTCCCTTGTGCGACCAGATCAGCACCGCCAGCACGGCCACCAGCAGCAACGGTATCCCGATGAAGTACGCGTGAATCTCCAGCATGCTCACGACGAAAACCGTATCCCACTGGGTGTTCTCGCGGCACACCCGGACACGAGATTGGTCAGGCCGCGCCTTCGCCGAGATAGCGCGCCCAGGCCGGGTCGAGCTCCTTGACCGTCGAGAGCAGTCGCCAGTGCTGCCCCGTCGGCGGCAGCGGCGTCCGGCGCAGCACCCAGCCGAGTTCGGTGAGCAGCTTGTCGCCCTTGCGGTGGTTGCACGTCGAGCAGCAGGCGACGCAGTTCTCCCAGGAGTGGTCGCCGCCGCGGCTGCGCGGCACCACGTGGTCGACGGTGTCGGCCTTGGCCCCGCAATAGGCGCAGGAGAATCGGTCCCGGTGCATCAGCGCCGCCCGGGTCATCGGGACGCGGGCCCGGTACGGGACGCGGACATAGGTCCGCAGCTGAATCACCGAGGGCACCATGATCGAGCTGGTGGCCGAGTGGATCACCGGTCCGGCCGGGTCGTGGTGGACCACGTCGGCCTTCCCGCAGATGACCATCACGATGGCCCGCCGCATCGGCAACGCGGTCAGCGGCTCGTAGGTCGAATTCAGCAGCAGCACCCGCCGGCGACTCCACAGGGACGCGCTGTCTTGGCGGGTGGGGGGATGGGTGTCGACGCTATGCAGGCATGACGCGGTCGGGGGCCCGGTTAACCCTGCCGCGGCACCGGAACTGCGGTGGCTGCGGCGTCTCTTGCCCTGCGCCATAGATCCTCCGCGGATAGTCCACCATGATTCGCCGCCAATCGCACCCCTATTGCAGGTGAACGGCATGTCGTCCGGGTGAACAGCGGCTGTGTCCTCGGCCCGGCTCGGGCCGCCGCCGCCGCGATGGACCACAATGGAGGCGATGGATTCCGAGCCACAGTCCTTCTATGACGCCGTCGGCGGTGCCGAAACCTTTCATGCGATCGTGTCCCGCTTTTATGCCCAGGTCGCCGAGGACGAAATCCTGCGCCAGCTGTACCCCGAAGACGACTTGGCGGGCGCCGAGGAACGGTTGCGCATGTTCCTCGAGCAGTACTGGGGTGGCCCGCGCACCTACTCCGACCGGCGGGGTCATCCCCGGCTGCGGATGCGCCATGTCCCGTTCCGCATCACCCCCATCGAGCGCGACGCCTGGCTGCGCTGCATGCACATCGCCGTCGCCTCGATCGACTCGGAGACCCTCGACGACGAGCACCGGCGTCAGTTGCTCGATTACCTTGAGATGGCCGCCCACTCGCTGGTCAACGCGGCCTTGTGATGTCGGTCCGCGAAACTGAGCGGGGTGGGATGAGCTCCTCCAAGCCGTGGTGGTCAAACGCGGTCTTCTATCAGGTGTATCCGCGGTCGTTCGCCGACAGCAACGGCGACGGCGTAGGCGATCTGGACGGCCTGACGGCCCGGCTGGACCACCTGGAACGGCTCGGCGTCGACGCGATCTGGCTCAACCCGGTCACCGTCTCGCCGATGGCCGACCACGGCTACGACGTGGCGGATCCCCGGGACATCGACCCGCTGTTCGGCGGGATGGCGGCGTTCGAGCGGCTGGTGGCCGCCGCACACGAGCGGGGCATCAAGATCACCATGGACGTGGTGCCCAACCACAGCAGCTCGGCGCACCCCTGGTTCCAGGCCGCGCTGGCGGCCGGTCGGGGCACGGAGGCACGGGAGCGCTATTTCTTCCGCGACGGGCGCGGCGCCCACGGCGAGCTGCCGCCGAACAACTGGAAGTCGGTGTTCGGTGGGCCCGCCTGGACCAGGGTGGTCGAACCGGACGGCAATCCCGGCCAGTGGTACCTGCACCTCTTCGACGCCGAACAGCCGGACTTGAACTGGGAGCAACCGGACATCTTCGACGACTTCGAGAAGACACTGCGGTTCTGGCTGGAACGCGGCGTCGACGGGTTCCGCATCGACGTGGCCCACGGCATGGCGAAACCGCCGGGCCTGCCCGACGCGCGGGGCGACAGCAGGGTGTTGCACCACAACGACGACGACCCGCGCTTCAATCACCCGAGCGTGCACGAGATCCACCGGGGCATCCGCTCGGTCGTCGACGACTATCCCGGGGCGGTGACCGTCGGCGAGGTGTGGGTGACCGACAACATGCGGTGGGCGGAGTATCTGCGGCCCGACGAACTTCACCTCGGCTTCAATTTCCGGTTGGCGCAGATCGACTTCGACGCTGCCGAGATTCACGACGCGATCGAGAACTCGTTGGCGGCCACGGCAATTGAGAACGCCACCCCCACGTGGACATTGTCCAACCACGACGTGGGCCGCGAGGTCACCCGCTACGGCGACGGTGAGATCGGGCTGCGCCGGGCGCGCGCGATGGCGATGGTGATGCTGGCGCTGCCGGGAGCGGTGTTCGTCTACAACGGCGAGGAACTCGGGCTGCCGGACGTCGAGCTACCCGACGAGGTGCTGCAGGACCCGACATGGGAACGCTCGGGGCATACCGAGCGAGGCCGGGACAAGTGCCGGGTCCCGATCCCGTGGTCGGGCGACGCTCCCCCGTTCGGGTTCTCCTCATCGCCCGACACGTGGCTACCGATGCCGCAAGACTGGGCTGCACTGACCGTCGAGAGGCAGCTGGCGGACCCCGAGTCGACCTTCGCGTTTTTCCAGCGCGTCATCAAAGTGCGCAAGGAGCGCCCCGAATTCGACGGCCAGGACATCGATTGGTTGGACGCGCCACGTGATGCGCTGATCTTCCGGCGCCGCGGCGGCGGGGCGGTGTGTGTGGTGAACGCCGGCCGCCGGCCGATCCCCCTGCCGCCCGGAGAGCTGATCGTCGCCAGCGCCCCGCTGGTCGACGGCAAACTCGCGCCCGACGCCGCAGCCTGGCTGGCCTGAACGGCAGGCCCCAAAGGCGGGTCGGATCAGTCGGTTTCGCGTTGCGGTTTTAAGACTGCCCGGGTGTCGCCTAGGGCGAAGATACCCTATGGGGGTACTGTCGTGCGATGACCGAGATCGGAACCGGCTTCGGGCACTAGGCCGATGCCGGGCGGGCCACCAGAGAAAGGCGGGTTGGTGGATAACACGTTGCGGTGGGTGGTGACGGCGCTGTTCGCCGTAAGCTTTGCTGCCTACGCGTATTTCCTTGTCGCTCAACGCCGCTGCTGGACGGGCATGGTCAGCCAGCTGCTACACCTGGCGATGTCGGCCGTGATGATCTTGATGGCCTGGGGCGTGGGAATGAATCTGCCGACCGTCGCGACGGCCATGTGCTTCCTGCTGGGCGGGGCCTGGTTTGCCGGCATTGCCGGCCATGCGCCAGGGGCCGCCGATGGTCGGCTGACGAACTACTACTACGCCGCGATGATGGCGGCGATGGCCTGGATGTACGGGGCGATGAACGGCAGCCTGCCGGGTCGGTCCGGCCACCCCGACGGCGGGGCGATGGACATGACCGCGCACGAGGTCGCGTCGGGGCAGCAACACGCCGGACACCACATGCTCGAGGCCGCCCCGGACTGGGTCGCGGTCGTGAACTGGACCGCGGCCCTCGGGTTCGCCGCGGTGGCGATCTATTGGGCGTACCGCTGGATGGCGCGGCGCTGGACGAACCTGATGCCGCGCGCCGTTCGGCTCACCCACGCGCAAATCCTGACTCAAGCGATCACCGCCGCCGGCACGGCGCTGATGTTCGCTGACATCGTGTGAGCGGATTCCACGGTCGGCTGGTCCCGTTCGGCCGACCTCGCGACTCAGCGTTTGGCTCGTCGCTCCTCTATACCTAGTACATGGCGACCTACGCGTGGACAGTGATCGGAGCCGGACCCGCCGGAATTGCCGCGGTCGGAAGGCTGCTCGATCAGGGCGTACCGCCTGACAAGGTCGCCTGGGTCGATCCGGCCTTCGCCGCCGGAGACCTGGGCGGTAAGTGGCGGTCGGTGTCCAGCAACACCATTGCCGGGACGTTCATGAGTTTCCTGAATGGCTCTGGGGCCTTTCGGTTCTCCCAAGCCCCGCCATTGCCGCTGGCCGAGGTGGACCCGGAGGAGACCTGCGCCCTTGCCCTGGTCGCAGACCCATTGGTGTGGGTCACCGCGCAACTGCGCGAACGGGTGCACACGTTCGAGACGACGGCCACCACCCTGTCCCTGCAGCGACGGCGCTGGCGGATCGAAACGCAGGATCCGGAACTGACCTCGGACAACGTGATCCTCGCGATCGGCGCGGCCCCCAAGAGGCTGGACTATCCCCTCGACGAGATTCCGGTCGAGGTCGCCCTCGATGCCGACAAGCTCGCCGAGGTGCCGCTGCAGGGCGCGACGGTTGCCGTCTTCGGCTCGTCGCACTCGTCGATGATCGCGTTACCGCACCTGCTGCGGCTCCCGGTCGGCAGGGTGATCAATTTCTACCGCAGCCCGCTCAAATACGCTGTCTACCTGGATGATTGGATCCTATTCGATGACACCGGCCTCAAAGGCCGTGCCGCCGAGTGGGCGCGCGAGAACATCGACGGGGTGTATCCGGAGCGATTGGAGAGGTGCTGGGTTTCGAGCCCGGAATTCGAAGAGAAGCTCGCCGAGTGCGACCGTGTCGTCTACACGGTCGGTTTCGAGCCGCGGAAGCTGCCCGAGACGCCCCAGTGGGGCCCGCTGCAATACAACCGGATGAACGGAATCCTTGCCCCCGGCCTGTTCGGGCTGGGCATCGCCTTCCCGGAGTACGCCGAAGATCCGTACGGCTACGGGCAATACCGCGTAGGCCTCAAGAAGTTCATGGACTACCTGGACTCGGTGCTTCCGTTGTGGATGGTCTACAGCACGTGACGACTCATCCGAATGCCGGGGTTCGACTCAAGATGATTCGGAACGGGATGCGAGTCAGCGCAGCAGCAGCGCAGGGTCGCCGCGGCGTCGGTACACGGAGCCGAACCGGGCGTCGATGCGCAACCAGGTCGGTAGGATCCGCACCCGGATCATTTCGTCGGCGCCGACGGCATCCGGTGACTGCGGCAGGAAACCCATTGCGGTCAAGGCGAACACACACCGCATGGGCAGCCCCACACTCGCGTCGGATGAGCTCACCTGGATGACCTCCTGGTCGAGCAGCGATACGGGTGGGCCGTGCGAACTGCCGTGCTCCTTGGCAAGTCGTGCGCCGCGCTGCGCCAGGTCGAGCATCACTCGCGCGGGTATGTCCTCGAGATGGGTGAAGCCGGCGTCCGGGGGCAACGCCCCCCGCCACGCGGAGTCCATCGCGAAGCCCGGATCGACGTAGCCCGAGTCCCCCATCGCGGCCAGGCCGCGCGCCAGCGCGTCCGCGCCCACCGACAGATCCTCGGGCCGCACTTCGCCAGCGACCACCCGGCTGGCCAGGACGTCGAAACCCGTTGCCACCCAAGCTGTCAGCTGCCCGGCCGATCGAGTGCGAAGGCGAATGACCGCCGTGTCGTCGAGTCGCAGCGCGTAATCGACGAAGGCACTGAGGTCCCTGCGCTGGGCGGCCCGGTCCGGTGGCCCCAGCCAGAGCCCGCGGTCAGCTAGCGAATCCACCGTTGCAGGTACTCCCGATGGTGTGGAGAGAGCCGCACCAGGCGCTCCTCCTCGATATGAACGGCGGCCAGTTGCGATTCGGCGATGACGGCCGGTTTGGACTCGGGATCGGCGTTGACCGAGCGCACTTCGTAGCCCAGCGTGAAGTCGACAGCCCGCAGCCGCTTGGTCCACATCGTCACCTGCAGCGGCGAATCGACCAGCTTCAGCTGACCTTTGTAGGTCACCTTGACTTCGGCGATGAGCAACCCGATGGTCAAGATGTCGACCTCGAACGCTTCGCGCAGGAACTGGACCCGGGCCTCCTCCAGGATGGTGACCATGGTGGCGTGGTTGACGTGCTGATACATGTCGATGTCCGACCAGCGGACCGGTACGGGGGCTACGAAGCCGACGCTCAACTCGAGGATCCTCTTCCACTGGTGCGGGTCATGCGCCGGATCTGGCGCGCCGCCACCGACAGCGTCGCGAGATCCTTTTCTCCACTTTCCTGAATTTCGATGAGGGTGCGGCGGGCCCGCTCCACCCGCGATGCGGACAGGTGTTCCCACTCGGCGATCTTCTCCTCGCCGCTTTCGTTCGGCTCCCCCACGGCGAGCACATCGAAGCACAACGAACGCAGCGAGGCGTAGATGTCGTCGCGAATCGCCAAGCGCGCCAGGGAATGCCAGCGGTCGTTGCGGGGCAGTTCGGATACCGCCGTCAGCAATCCGTCGGTGCCCAGCCGGTCCATCAGGGCGAAGTAGGTGTCGGCGACCTCGGCGGCGTCGATGTCGTTGATGTCGCCGATGTCGATGATGTCCAGCAGGCTGAACCGGTACAGACCGGCGGCGATCATGTACGCCAGGTCGTCGGGCGCACCCTGCGAAGAGAATTCGGCGGCCTCCTTCTCCACGATCGCCTTGTCGTCGCCGCGCAGCCACTCCGACATCCGGGGGGTCAGGTCTTTGACCTTCGCGGCGAACCGGTTGATCTCGGCACCGACGGCGAGCGGCTGCGGACGGTAGTTGAGCAGCCAGCGGCCGGCGCGGTCGATCAGCCGTCGGGTGTCCAGTGTGAGCCGATCGGACAGCGCGACCGGCAGATTCGCCGCGCGGATCCGCCGCCAAATCTCCCCCACGCCGAAGATGGCGTCGGTAGCGACGTAAGTCCGCACCGCATCGACGGGCCCGACCCCGACATCCTCGGTGATCCGGAACGCGTAGCTGATGCCGGCGGTGTCGACCAGGTCGTTGATCAGCATGGTGGTGACGATCTCCCGGCGCAGCTGGTGGGTGCGGATCTCCGGGCCGAACCGCTCCCGCAACGGCGTCGGAAAGTATTGCGGCAACCGGGATGCGAACACATCCTGCTCGGTCAGTTCGGTGTTCAGCATCTCTTCTTTGAGCCCGAGTTTGACGTGCGCCATCAAGGTGCACAGCTCGGGTGACGTCAGGCCGATGCCCGCCTCACACCGCCGGTCGATCTCCTTCTCCGACGGGAGGGCTTCCAATTCGCGGTTGAGCCCCCGCTCGTCGACGAGGTATTGAATCTGCCTGCCGTGCACCGGCAGCAGGCTGGCCGCGTTGGCGCGGCTCGTGCCGATCAAGTCGTTCTGATCCTCGTTGTCGGTGAGCACCAGTCGCGCGACCTCGTCGGTCATCGACTCCAGCAACTCTTTTCGCTCCTCGGGGTCGACCCTGCCGGCGGTGACCAGCGAGTCGATCAGGATCTTGATGTTCACCTCGTGGTCCGAACAGTCCACGCCGGCGGAGTTGTCCATCGCGTCGGTGTTGATGCGCCCGCCCGACAGATCGAATTCGACCCGGCCCAGGGCTGTCACCCCCAGGTTTCCGCCCTCGCCGATCACCTTGGCGCGCACCTGACTTGCGTTGACCCGGACGGGATCGTTGGCGCGATCGCCGACGTCGGCGTCGGACTCGGACTCGGCCTTGATGTAGGTGCCGATGCCGCCGTTGAACAACAGATCGACCGGCGCCTGCAAAATCGCCTTGATCAGGTTGGGCGGGGTCATCTCCGTGATCTCGCTGTCGATGCCCAGCGCGTCGCGCACCTGCGGGCTAACGGGGATGGATTTGTGCTCGCGGCTGTACACCCCGCCGCCCTCGCTGATCAACGACTTGTCGTAGTCCTCCCAGCTGGACCGCGGCAGGTCGAACATCCGCCGGCGTTCCTCCCACGACGCCGCGGGGGCGGGGTCGGGGTCGAGGAAGACGTGCCGGTGATCGAAGGCGGCGATCAACCTGATGTGCTTGGACAGCAGCATGCCGTTGCCGAACACGTCGCCGCTCATATCGCCGATGCCCACCACCGTGAAGTCCTCGGCCTGGGTGTCGACGCCCATCTCCCGAAAGTGTCGCTTGACGGCCTCCCAAGCGCCCCGGGCCGTGATGCCCATCGCCTTGTGGTCGTAGCCCACCGATCCGCCGGACGCGAAGGCGTCACCCAACCAGAAGCCGTAGGACTTCGCGACGTCGTTGGCGATGTCGGAGAAGGTGGCGGTGCCCTTGTCCGCGGCCACCACCAGGTAGGCGTCGTCACCGTCGCGTCGTATCACCTCCGGCGGCGGGCTGACCTTTCTCGTTGCGTGATCGACGTTGTCGGTGACGTCGAGCAAGCCGGAGATGAACAGCTGATAGCAGGCGATGCCCTCGGCGCGGGTGGCATCGCGGTCCTCCGCCTGATCGCCGGTCGCCAACGGCGGCCGCTTGACGACGAAGCCGCCCTTGGCGCCGACCGGCACGATGACTGCATTCTTCACCGCCTGCGCCTTTACCAGGCCGAGGATCTCGGTGCGGAAATCGTCGCGACGGTCCGACCAGCGCAGCCCGCCGCGCGCCACCGGCCCGAACCGCAGGTGCACACCCTCGACGCGGGGCGAATAGACGAAGATCTCGTACTTGGGCCGCGGGAGCGGCAGTTCGTCGATCAGCTGCGCATTGAGTTTGAGCGCCAGAACGTTTCGGGCGCGGGCCGAACCCTCGCGCGTCACAAAGTAATTGGTGCGCAGCGTCGCCTGAACCAGCGATGCGAACGCCCGCAGGATGCGGTCGGTGTCCAGGCTCATCAGCGCGTCGATGTCGGCGGCTACCGCGGCCGCCGCCGCTTGTGCGTCACGGTTGGTGGATGCGCCCGACGGCCGGGGATCGAAGAGCGCCTCGAACAGGGCGACCAGCGATCGCGCGGTGGACGGGTGCTCGTTCAGTACCGACTCGATGTAGGACTGGCTGTACGGAAAGCCCGCCTGCCGTAGGTACTTCGCGTATGCACGGAGCAGCACGACCTGCTGCCAGGTCAGCCGGGCGCGCATCACCAGCTCGTTGAACCGGTCGATCTCGACGCGGCCTTGCCAGATCGCGGTGACCGCGTCGGCAAACCGCTGGGCGGTCGCGTCGCGGTCCGCCGTGGTCGTCGCCGGCGCGATCGTGGGGTGCGTGGAGATCTTGAACTGATAGATCCACACCGGCAGCCCGTCCGGGCGGGTGACGGTGAACGGTCGCTCCTCGAGCACCACCACACCCATGCTCTGCAACATGGGCAGGAGCTGGCTCAGCGAGGCGGTGCGTCCGCCCAGAAACCAGGTCAGCTGCGCGGCCCCGTCCTCGCCGCGCTCGGAGAACACCAGCTTGACCGAATTATCCTGCAGCCCTTCGATGATGGCGATGTGCTCGATGGCATCGGCCGGGGTGACCGCTTGCTTGTAGACCTCGGAGAAAGCGGTGCCATAGTGCTCGGCGTCGGCCTGTTCGACGGAGCCTTCCGCGGCCGCCCCGATCAACCGGTCGCTCCAGGTCCGCGCGGCTTCGCTCAGCAACCCCTGGATGCGGACCCGGTTGTCTTCGGAAACATCTACAGGCGCCGCATCTTCCGGCAACCGGACCATGAAATGCATCAGGGCCCATGGTGATTCGCTGACACGTGCAGTGAATTCCAGCCGCGTGCCACCGAACTCGCGGACCAGAATGTCCTCGATTTGCAGCCGCACCTGGGTGGTGTAGCGGTCGCGGGGCAGATAGACCAGGCACGAGACGAAATATTGGAGCCGGTCGGCGCGCAGGAACAACAACGCCCGCCGTTGGGATCCCAGATCCACCACCGCTTTGGCCATCGTCAAGAGCCGTTCGGCGCTCAACGTGAACAGTTCCGAGCGCGGAACGGTTTGAATGACGTCGAGCAGCAGCTGGCCGGGGTGGATTGGGTCGCTGTCGGCCAGGGCCAGCGCGTCGCGCACCCGGGTCGAGATCGTCGGGATTTCCAGAACATCCGCGTTCATGGCCGCGACCGTGAAGAGCCCGACGAAGCGGTGCTCGACAACGCCGCCGTCGTCGCCGATATTTTCCCGGACCGCGACGGCGTACGGGTAGGCGCCGTAACGCAGGTAGCTGCCGACGACCGATTGAGCCAACACCAGCAATTTGTCGTCATCCGTCAGCCGTGGGCGGGAGCCGGTGCGGGCGCGCAGGACGCCCAGCCCGGGCGACCCGTCGCCGGAGACGAGACGGTCATGCACGCGGCACCGCTGGTAGCCGAGCAGCAGGAAGTTCCCGTTGCCCAGCCAGCGCAGCAGCGCCGCGACGTCGGCGCGGTCGGGGGCCGAGAAGTGGCCGTGGGCGTTGGTTTCCACTTCCGCGGCCAGGCCGCTCAGGGCGGCGATCAATTCACCCGCGTCACTGGCGACCTGTTGCACGTCGGACAGCACCTTGGGCAACAGCCGTTCGACTTCGGCGAGGCCCTTGCTGTCGACCGAGGGCAGCAGTTGCACGTGTATCCATGCCTCGCCCACGTATGGCGGGGCCCCGGGCGGTTTCGATTCGACGCTGACCAGGTCGCCGGCGGGGTCGCGGTGCACCTCGAACACCGGGGTCATGATGGCCGCGTAGGGCACACCGAGGCGGTGCAGCAGCACCGTGACGGAATCCAACAACATGCCGCCGTGGTCGGTGACGACTTGCAGCGCGGGCCCGAAGCCGGCCGGGTCGTCCGAGGGGTAGACCGCGACCCGGCTTTGGCCGGCGGGACGGTGCTGACCGAGCCGATAGTGCGCGCCGAGCATGGCGGGGGTCACGATGGCGGTCGGGACCGTCAGGTCGATAGGGCCGGATTCCGCTCCGGGCTCATCGCCATGCGGGCCGCGATAGCTCTCGATATAGGCCTTCGCGATCCAGTCGGGAATGTCCTGCTGCTGGGTGAAGGCGGTCCACGGCTTGAGGGTCTGCTTGGGCCCGGGATCGATCGTCATGCCGATGGCTCCCAACTGGTGACGAACGCCGCTGTGTTCAACCGCCCACTCTCCCCCCGCAAGCGGGGTGCACCCGCCGCGGCCGTCTGGGCCGCATCGTCGGGGTGCTGCGCAGCTGACACTAGTCGCGCGTGAGCTTCCGGTGGGTCACTCTGTGCGGCCGGGCCGCGTCAACACCGAGCCGTTCGACCTTGTTCTCCTCGTACGCGCCGAAGTTGCCCTCGAACCAGAACCACTTCGCCTCGTTGTCCTCGTCGCCCTCCCAGGCCAGGATGTGCGTGCAGGTGCGGTCCAGGAACCAGCGATCGTGGGAAATGACCACCGCGCAGCCCGGGAATTTCTCCAGCGCATTCTCCAGCGAACCCAGCGTCTCGACGTCGAGGTCGTTGGTGGGCTCGTCGAGGAGAAGCAGATTGCCGCCTTCCTTGAGCGTGAGCGCCAGGTTCAGCCGGTTCCGCTCGCCACCGGACAGCACGCCGGCCGGCTTCTGCTGGTCGGGACCCTTGAACCCGAACGCCGAGACATAGGCGCGCGACGGGATCTCGTTCTGGCCGACCTCGATGTAGTCGAGGCCATCCGAAACGACTTCCCACACGGTCTTCTTGGGATCGATGCCGGCGCGGGACTGGTCCACATAGCTGAGCTTGACCGTTTCTCCGACCTTGACGGTCCCGCTGTCTGGCTGTTCCAGCCCGACGATGGTCTTGAACAGCGTCGTCTTGCCCACCCCGTTGGGGCCGATCACGCCGACGATGCCGTTGCGGGGCAGCGTGAAGGACAGGTCCTTGATCAGGGTCCGCCCGTCGTAGCCCTTGTCGAGGTGGTCGACCTCGACGACCACGTTGCCCAGTCGCGGCCCGACGGGGATCTGGATTTCCTCGAAGTCCAGCTTGCGCGTCTTCTCCGCCTCAGCGGCCATCTCCTCGTAGCGCTGCAGACGGGCCTTGTTCTTCGCTTGTCGCGCCTTGGCCCCCTGCCGCACCCAGGCCAGCTCCTCGGTCAGCCGCTTGTGCAGCTTGGCGTCCTTGCGGCCCTGCACCGCCAACCGCTCGGCCTTCTTCTCCAGATATGTCGAGTAGTTGCCTTCGTAGGGATACGCACGGCCGCGGTCGAGCTCGAGGATCCACTCGGCGACGTTGTCCAGGAAGTACCGGTCGTGGGTCACCGCCAACACCGCGCCCGGGTAGGCGGCCAGGTGTTGTTCGAGCCACTGCACGCTTTCGGCGTCCAGGTGGTTGGTCGGCTCGTCGAGCAGCAGCAGGTCGGGCTTGGACAACAGCAGCTTGCACAGCGCCACGCGGCGCCGCTCACCGCCGGACAGATTCGTCACCGGCTCGTCCGGCGGCGGGCAGCGCAGGGCGTCCATGGCCTGCTCGAGCTGCGAGTCGAGGTCCCAGGCGTCGGCGTGGTCGAGGTCCTCCTGCAGCCGGCCCATTTCCTCCATCAACTCGTCGGAGTAGTCGGTGGCCATCAATTCGGCGACCTCGTTGAAGCGGTCCAGCTTGACCTTGATCTCGCCGAGCCCCTCTTCGACGTTGCCGCGCACCGTCTTCTCTTCGTTCAGCGGCGGCTCCTGCTGCAGGATGCCGACGGTGGCCCCGGTGGCCAGGAAGGCCTCGCCGTTGTTCGGCTTGTCCAGCCCGGCCATGATCCGCAAGACGCTCGACTTGCCGGCGCCGTTGGGGCCAACGACGCCGATCTTGGCGCCCGG
The DNA here is from genome assembly GCF_001672745.1 of Mycobacterium sp. E1386. NCBI lineage: Bacteria > Bacillati > Actinomycetota > Actinomycetes > Mycobacteriales > Mycobacteriaceae > Mycobacterium > Mycobacterium sp. E1386. Next base: position 64,844 of record NZ_LZKH01000175.1, on the reverse strand, counting down.
GTAGAAGCTCAACGTGACGTCGTCCAGGATCACCTTGTCGCCGTGCGCCTTGCGGACCTTTTTCATCGTGTAGATGAACTCAGCCATGCCGCTGTTGTGCCTTTCTGGTCTGCAGAGTGATCTCGCGGACCATCCTAGGCACCGGCCGGCAACTGCCGGCCCGCCCCCAAGCCGACGGTCAAGCCGGAACGGAGAGCCGGGCGCGGTCTGCGGCGGTGTCTCCGGAGTCGGCCGGGTCGTCGCCGGCCTTCAGGTCCTCGTCACCACCAACGTCGGCGGCGGTCGCCGAAGTTCCATTGGCGGGCGCCTGCTCCGGATTGGGACCGGTGTAGCCCGGCTTCTCGATGCGCACAATCGCGCGGGATACGTCGGGTCCGACGGAGGTCGCACGCATCTCCAGCGACGAGCGGCGGTTGCCGTCGCGGTCGTCGTACTCGCTGGTGTAGACGTGGCCCACCACGATCACCGGTGCACCCTTGCCCAACGCGGCACCCACCCCCGTGACCAACTTGCCCCAGCAGTTGACGTTGATGAACAGCGAGTTGCCCGACTCCCAGCCGCCGTCGGCCGTGCGCCGCCGGGAATTGCTGGCGACGCGAAACTTGATGACCTCCTGGGAGCCGACCTGTCGACGTTCGGGGTTGTTGACGATGTGCCCGACAACGGTAAGCGGGGTTTCGAACATTGCAATGATCCCTTCTCGGTGTGCTGTTTGGGCGGTGAACGCGGCACCGCCCGTCCTGGCCGCCATTGAGCCCGGTGCCACCGACGGCCCGGCGGGCGAAGGGTCCCGGATCCGGCGGTGCCTCGACGGCCTGTGGAAGGAATCGCGACTGTGGATCAGTCCGCCGGCTGGTGCGGACGGTTCGGTGTGTCGCGCCGCGCCAGCTCGGCCAGCATCGCGTTGTAAGCGACCAGCTCGGCGTCGTCGTCGCGGTCTGCGGCGCGGTCCAACCGCCGGGCGGTGCGGTCGTCGCTGCGCGCCCACTGCACCAGCAGCGCCAGCATCACGATCACCAGCGGCAACTCCCCCGCCGCCCAGGCGATGCCGCCACCCAACCGCTGGTCACCGAGCAGGTCGGTGTGCCAGGTCAAGCCGAGCGAACGGTAGTAGTCGGCGCCCAGCACCCTGCGCGTGCCCATCAGCACCACCCCGAAGAACGCGTGCAGCGGCAGCGACGCGAACACCACACCCACCTTGGCCAGCGGCGGGATCGGGCGCGGCGTGGGGTCGACCCCGATGACGATCCAGTAGAAGAGGTAGCCGCTGAGCAGGAAGTGCAGGTTCATCGCCAGGTGCCCCGCGTGACTGCCCACGGCGATGTCGAACAGGTTCGACAGGTACAGCCCGTAGAAGCCGGCGACGAACAGCACGGTGGCCACGACCGGGTTGGTGAGGAACCGCGACAGCCGGCTGTGCAGCGCGGCGAGCAGCCATTCCCGCAAGCCGGGCGGGTCGTCCCGGCCCGCGGCGGGCAACGCCCGCAGGGCCAGGCTCACCGGGGCGCCCAGCACCAGCAGGATCGGCACCAGCATCGACAGGCCCATGTGGGCGACCATGTGCACGCTGAACATCGCCGGCATGTAGCGACCGACCCCCGACGAGGTGACGAGCAGCAACGTCAGGCAGCCGAGCAGCCAGGCCACGGTCCGGCCCGGCGGCCAGGCGTCGCCTCGCCGACGCAGGCGGACCACGGCGGCCACATAGAGGGCGGCGAAGACGATGGCGGCGCTGCCGAAGATCAGGTCGAAGCGCCAGTCGAACAAGATCCGGGCCGGGGTGGGCGGACCGTTGAAGTCGTAGCCGATCTCGGCCTCGGGAATCGAGGGCAGCCGGCTCGGCGGTGGTGGCGGCGGGGTGCGGCCCAGGCCGACGGCGATGCCGAAGGTGAGGCCGAAGACCGCGGCCTCGGCGAGCGCCAGCCGCAGCAGGGCGCGGCGCGCCTCGGGCCGAGGCGGTTCCGCCTGCAAACCGGCGACCGACGAGCGCCGCTGGCGCCAGCCGATTACCCCCAGCACGCATAACGCGGCGAACTTGCCGACCACCAATCGGCCGTAATCGGTGGTCAGCAGGTCGCCCAGCGGGACGCGCACCGCGGCGTTCACCAGACCGCTGAGCGCCATCGCGACCCAGCACCACAGCGCGATTGCGGAGAACCGCCGCGCCGCCAGGGCGACGTGCCCGCCGCCACGCAGCCCGTAGGCGGTCAACGCCAGGAGTCCGCCCGCCCACAGGCCGGCGGCCACGAGGTGGATCAGCAGGCTGTTGGTCGCCAGGTCGTGCGAACCGCCCGCCGACGAATGGCCGGTCAGCCCGAGCGGGATGAGCGTCAGCAGCGACCCGGCGAACAGCAGCGGCGTCCACGACCAGCGCAGCACCGAGAGGCTGGCCAGCATCACCAGCGCGGCCAGCGCCGCGGTCCAGCGCCACGCGGAGGCGGTGGTGACCAGGCCGGCGATCGACCAGATCCGCACCGGGTTCAAAAGCGCGACCAGCGGGCGGCCCGATACGTCGGAAACGGTCAGCGGAACCAGCAGCGCCGCACACGCCGCCCAGACGCCCGACGCGACGGTCCCCAGGCGCAGCGCCCGGTACCCGTCGGCGTCCAGGACGCCGCTGCGTTGCGGCGGCACCAGGAACGCCGCGAACAGGAACGAACCCACGGCCAGCACCGCGGCGATCTCCCCCGCCGCCCGGACGAACGGGAGCCCCAGCGTGGTTGCCGGGCCCGGGTTCGGCAAACCCGTGGCGGTCAGCGCATCGGCCAGCGACAGCGCCCCGATACCGGCCGCCGTGCAGCCCGCCAGCAGCGCGACACCGATCAGCAGCGGCCACACCCGCGCGCGGGGTGGCGTCAGCGACCGACCGACCGTCATACAGCCAGGGTATGAGCCCCTACCGGGAACTACCGAGCCAGGCGCTCCCGACGCGCTTTGACCTCGCGGGCGACGAACTGGTCGCGCGCTATCCGCCCGACATAATTCGAATCCCGCAGGATGTCCCGCAGTTCGCCCCGAAACGCGGCCCGACGCTCGGCGAGGTCCGGCGCGGGCGCGATCAGATCCTGGTCGACGACGACCTGATAGGCCGTGGCGAACAACAGCGTCGACACCGATTCGCTGCTGCGGACCCGGGTTTGCGCCACGTATTGGCGGCCCACGCCGAGCGCCGACTCGGTCAGCGTCTTCTGGCCGACGTCGGCCGGCGCATCCCGCAACACGTCGGCGACGATCTCGTAGGCCTCGAAGAACACCCGCAGCATCGCGTCCGCCATCAGCGGACGCTTGGCGAACAGCAGCGCGTCGATCTCCTCCCCCCCGGCGCTGACGTGGTCTTCCCAATCGTCATGCCAGGCCATCTCTTCGGCGATGTTGTCCCGAAACGCCGCCGAGTCCGCGAAGTAGAAGTCGAACTTGAGCAGGTCGCGCAACCGCATGGCCTGGTCCCAGAAGGCACGCATGCGGTCGCCCTCGGCGTGCCGGGCATGCGCCAGCGCCAATTCGACGATCGAGGTCTCCAGGAAGGCATGGATCAGCGAGTTGCGGTAGAACGCTGCCGCGTGCTGCTCGTCGGGGGCGATGTGCCACACCGGTTCCCGGCCACCGTCGACCCGGGTGATCGGGTGCCCGTTGGACAATGCGTCGACCGCCGCCCGCACACCGTCGCGCGAGCGCAGCCGCAGCGCGCTCGTCGACATCGGGTTCTGTTTGCGTTCCAGGTAATCGAGCGAGTCCTGCAGCGTGTGGTGCAACTGATCGAGCGTCAACGCCGCGCCGCGAGTGGTGAGCAGCAGCGCGCACACCAGGCCGGTCGCCGTCACCGGCGTCGCCTGCAATATCCGCCACGCGACCTCGAACGACATCTTCTGCAGCGCAAGCCGTTTGGCGTCTTGGTCGTGTGACAGCGCGCCGTGCGCCGGGCCAAGGTATTGGCGCATCGAAACGGCTTCCGGGAAGCGGACGTAGATCTTGCCGTAGTTGCGTTCGCCCTGCGCCCTGATGAAGTTGTACAGCCAGCCAACGCCTTCGGGCGTCTTCTCCCCGCCGCGGGCGTAGGCCGCGTACTCGGCGGTCTCGTGCAACTGGTCGAAACTGATGGACACCGGCTGCAGCAGGATGTCTTCACTGCGGCCGTCCAGGTAGGCATCGGCGACGTAGGCCAGCAGACCGAGTTTTGGCGGCAACATCTTGCCGGTGCGCGAGCGGGTGCCCTCGATGGACCAACTCAAGTTGAACCGCTTTTCGACGATATACCCGACGTATTCGCGCAGAACGTATTTGTAGAGCGGGTTTTCACCGATGTTGCGGCGGATGAAGATGACGCCGGACCGGCGCAGCAGTGGGCCCATCGCGCCGAACGACAGGTTGATGCCGGCGAACACATGCACCGGCGGCAGCCGGTTCTCCTGCATCGCCACCGGCACCACCGCGCCGTCGATGTAGGAGCGATGCGAGAAGAGCAGCACCGCCGGGTGGGCCTCCAGGGCGGCGCGCATCGCCGCGACCTGATATCCGTCGTAGTCGATCTCCGGATCGAACCCGCGGCTGAGCATCCTGCCGAGGACGGAAACCAGGTCGACGGACACCCGGCTCCAGCCGGTGGAGAGCTCGTCGAGCATCTCGCCCGCTTCGTCGACGGTCGCGCCGGGGATCTTCTTCAGCCCGGCACGAAACCGGCTGGACTCCAGGATTTCCGGCTTCACCAGGCGCGGAGACTTGTACTGCGGACCCAGGATTCGATACTCGAAGCGTTCCAGCGCCAGCAGCGCGCGTCGGATGACGAATCGGGCGAAGTCGCTTTCGTTCTCACCGACGGTGATGTTGCGCCATTGCTCGCGCAGTTCGGAGACTTTCGCGGGTTCGCCGGCCACCACCCGCGCCCGCTGGGGAGCGTTGCGCATGATGTGCAGTTGTTGACGTTCGTTGGGGTGGTAGGGATCTCGCCCGGGCAGCAGGCCGGCCAGCTTGGCGATTCTGCCACGGTCCGGTGGCGGCAGCCAGAACACCCGCACCGGCACGATGGAGCGGCCGTCGGCCCCGAGCTGTTCGATCAGCGCGGTCAGCGCCTCGGGAGGCGCGGTGGGCGGCGGCAGCTCCAGCACGTCGAATCTCGCGCCGGGTATGGCGGCGCGCTGTTGAGCCATCCAGGCCGTCACCAGGTCCCGCTCGACCGGCGAGGCCATGGACGCCAACACCAGCGAGTCTTGGCCGGTGAGGACCGCGGTGGTATCCGCGGCCGTTTCGGTCACGGCCGCCCTTCGGGCGCGGATTCCGGCGGCTCCGCGCTGGAGGAGAGCCCGTGCGCCTCACCGTCTTTGAGGGCGGCCTGCGACCCGTGGGGATTCGCCTTGGCGGGCTTGGCTTTCGAGGCGGCCCTCTTCGATGCGGCCTTCTTCGCCGGTGCCTTCGAAACAGCCTTAGCCGCAGTCTTTTTCGCGGGCGCCTTGGCCTTCGTCGCCGCCTTCTTCTCGGCATACAGGTCTACCTGGGGCAGCTCGTCGACCGGCCAGTTGGCCAGCGTGTCCAGATACAGCTGACGGACCTCGGCGATGCGCTCCGGCAGGTTCTCGACGGTCCAATCCTGCACCGAGATCGGCGGAAAGACGGCGACATCCACGGTACCGGGATTGACGACGGTCGAGTTGCGGGCGGCGACGAGTTCCGCGTTGCGGATCACGATCGGGACGATCGGGATCCCGGCCGCCATCGCCAGGCGGAACGGCCCCTTCTTGAAGGGCCCGACTTCGGTGGTGTCCACGCGAGTGCCTTCCGGCGCGATCACGATGGACAGTCCCCTGCGCGCCCGGTCTTCGATCTCGTGCATCGTCTCCACCGCGGCGACGGGGTCGTCCCGGTCGATGAACACGCCGTCGAGCAGCCTGCCGAGCGTCCCCATGATCGGGTCTTTCTTCAGCTCCTTCTTCCCCACGCCGATCCAGTTGTCGCGCACCAGCGCTCCGGCGATGACCGGGTCAACTTGGTTGCGGTGATTGAAGATGAACACCGCCGGCCGCTGCGCGGTCAGGTTCTCCTGACCGATGACGTTGAGCTGCACCCCGGCGATGGCCAGCGACAGCTGGGAGAAGGTCGAGGTGAAGAAGTTGACCCCGCGCCGCCGGTTGCGGGTCAACACGCCGATGCCCACGGCGCCCGCGGCGACGGGGAACATCGAGCCGAAGCCGGCGAGGGTGCGGATCTGCCGGCGCAGGCCCACCGGACCGCGGCTGCTGAACCGCAGGATCGGCCAGCCGCGGCGTTTCGCCACGGCGGCCATCTTCCCCTCGGGATTGGTTGGGCGGGGGTTGCCGACCAGGTACATGAGGGCGACGTCCTCATCCCCGTCGGCGTAGAAGTAGCTGTCCTTCAGATCGATGCCGTTCTCGGCGGCAAACCGTTGCACCGCAGCGGCTTTGCCGGGCCCCCACAGGATCGGCTTCTGCACACCGCCGGTGAGTATCCCGTCTTCGGTGGTTTCGAACTTGTTGGTGAGCATGTTCGAGATGCCCAGGAACCGCGCCACCGGGTTGACCTGAATGGTCAGCGCCGACGAGCTGAGCACCACGGTGTGCCCGCGAGCCACGTGCGCCCGGACCAGCTCGCGCATCTCCGGGTAGATCCGCGACTCGATCCGCTGCACGAACAGCCGCTCGCCGATCTCTTCCAGGTCGTCCAGCAGGCGGCCGGCCAACGCGGCGGCGGCCTTGCCGATGAGGTCCTCGAACTCGATGCGCCCGAGCGTGTGGCTCAGCCCGGCCTGGACCATGCCGAGTAGCTCACCGACCCCCATGTCACGGCGCAGCAGCCGCTCCTGGGTGAGAATCACCGCCGTGAAGCCGGCCACCAGCGTCCCGTCGAGGTCGAAGAACGCCCCGATCTTCGGACCCGGTGGGCTGGCCATGATTTCGGCGACCGAGCCCGGCAACCGCATGTCCGTCCCGGGCGTCCCGCGCTCGTCGCCCTGGTCTTTGGTGGCGCTCATGAACCCGACGCCGTCCGTGCCGAAGTCGCCGGTTCGGTGAACGAGGCCGGCACCGCGTGGGGCGCCCCCTCACCGGCCAGCGCCAGAATTTCGTCGAAGCCTTCCAACAGGCATTGAGCGAACAGTGGCTCGTTGCGCACCGAGGCCCTGTCGTAGCGCACGGTGATGGTGCACCACCCGCCCCGAGAGATCAGCACCACCATCATCGCTACCCCCGGTAGTGGACCGATCCCATACTGCCGCAACACCTTTGCACCGGCGATGTAGGTGTCTCCCGGGTACACCGGGACGTTGCTGGCCTGCACGTCGGAGCCGATCACCGAGCCGGTGATGCCTTCGAGCACCGCGGTCGGCAGGACGCTGAGCAGTGGCGCGACGGAACCGATGATGTTCATCGCGGGCTCGTCGCGGCGCTGCGTCATCTGCGCACGGATCTTCTTCATCCGCGAAACCGGGTCGACGGTGCCCACCGGCGCGGCCAGGTTGACCCCGGTGAACCTGTTGCCGCCGGCCGTGTCGGCCTCGGCCCGCAGGCTAACCGGGACCGCCATCGGCAGCGTGCTGATCGGCACACCGAGCGCCTCGTGATAGCGCCGCAGGGCTCCACACAGGCCGGCGAGGTAGGCGTCGTTGATCGATCCCCCGCCCGCCTTGGCCGCCCGGTGCAGGTCGGAGAGCGGGATGTCGATCGCCTCGGTGCGGGTCGCCAGGCTGCGCCGCCGCAGCAGCGGCGACGGCTCGGCCGACCGGTTGAGCACCCGCATCCCCGACATGGCATAGCCCACGATCCCGGACACGGTGGAACCCGGCTCCAGGACCGCCCGTCCGGCCGCCGACACCGCCCCCGACACCGCGCTCACGACACCGCCGACCACGGCGGTGGGCAAGTGGTTAATGCCTTGCCGCATCAGGTCATTGGGGGTCAGATCCTGCGGGATGGGCAGCGGGGGCGTCGGCTTGGCAGGCGGGTCGCGCTCCAGGTCATAGATTTCCGCAAACATCTGCACACCGCCGACGCCGTCGGTGACCGCGTGGCTGACGTGCAACAGCGTGGCGGCTTTCCCGTCGGCCAAACCCTCCACCAGGGTGGCCGTCCACAGCGGACGGGAGATGTCCATGGGCGACTGCAGGATCACCTCGGCGAGGTTGAACACGTCGCGCAGTGTCCCGGGCTCGGCCACCCGCATCCGGCGCACGTGGAATTCGAGGTTGAAATCGGGGTCCACCACCCAGCGCGGCGACGCGGTCGGCAGGGTCGGCACGACAACCTTCTGACGCAACCGCAACACCCGTCGGGATGCGTTCTCGAATCGGGTCAGGAACTTGTCCCAGTCCGGTGTGGTGTCGAGAAGTTCCAGCGCCATGATGCCCGACCGAGTCCGGGGATTCGCTTCACCACGATGCATCAGATAGTCGACCGGTCCGAGTTGGTCGGACAATTTCACGACCCCATCGGACTCAGTCATGGTCCTCCGCCCGACGCGCCAGCCCTGTCACCGTCGATCAAGCCTCCTGCCTCGGCCCCGCCATCCCCATAGCCAACACAACGCTAGTCGGGTTGCCGCGCTGGTGAAAGGAGTGGTCGGGCGCCGGTGACGGGGGGCCCGGGCTCAGCTGGCCGGTGTGGCCGCCAGCTGGTCCAAGTCCAGCAGGGAGCTGACGCGCCGGCCGTAGATGACACCCAAGAAATCGGCGACGGCGTCCGCGGCCAGCCGCGAGCGGACCGTCGAGAGGATGTCGAACGCGTGGTGGGCATTGGCGAGCTCCGCGTGGGCCACCGTGGCGCCGGCGGCGCGCAACGCCGCGCAGAAACCCCGGGCCTGGCCACTGGGGACCAACTCGTCCTTCTCGCCGTGCAACACGAAGAAGGGCGGCGCGTCGCCGTGAACGTAGTTGACCGGTGACGCCGCCCTGAACCGCTCGGGGTCGTCGGTGTAGCGGGCCTTCATCACGAACTGCTCCAGGAACGGCAGCATCAAGTCGTGCATGTTCTCGAAGTCGGTGAAGTCGTACACGCCGTAATAGGGCGCGACGGCCTGAACCGTCGTGTCGGCGCCTTCGAATCCGGGTTGGAACGCCGGGTCGTTCGGGGTAAGCGCGGCCAGCGAGGCCAGGTGTCCGCCGGCCGAGCCGCCGGTGATCGCGATGAAGTCGGGATCACCCCCGTAGTCGGCGATGTTTTGGCGGACCCACGCGATCGCCCTCTTCACGTCGATGAGGTGCGCGGGAAACGTCGAACGCGGGCTCTTGCAGTAGTTGATCGAAACGCAGATCCAGCCGAGTTCGGCCATGCGGCTCATCAGCGTGTAGGCCTGCACTCGTTTGTCGCCGACGGTCCACGCCCCGCCCGGGACCTGGATCAGCACCGGCGCCCGCCGCCCCGGCGCCAGGTCATGGCGGCGCCAGATGTCGAGCAGGTTGTCGCGACCAGCCGGACCGTAGGGGATGTTCGACGTCTGCGCCGCGTACCGGCGATGCGGCCCGGGCCTGTTCAACACGCCGCTGCGCGGCGCGCAGACTGGCTTGATGCCGGCCGGGTGGCATACCTGCTCGCGGAAGTCCGGCCCGAAGGACTCCTCGAGCGCGCCGGTCAGCGCCCTATCCGCCCGCTGGGCCGCCCAGGATGTGCCGACGCGGCCGATGGACGGGTGCGCGACCCGCGACAACGCGTGCCCGGTCACGACGTGCGGTGGAAACTCCGTGGAAAGCCAGCCCACGAGGCAGCCCAGCGCGAACGGCGAACCGCGCAGCAACAGCGTGCCGGCCCGATAGGCATCCATCGCATCGGCCGCCAGGCGTGCTGCCTGGGTACCAGCCCATGAGCACCGCGAAGTCAGGTGCATGGTCACGCTCATAGCAACGCCACCCCTCGACGATCTGCACACGCCTCGTTGCGGTAAACGGCCGATTACCGGCCGGTGTTGTACGTGTGTCGAGGGTCCCAACCATAGCCGATAACCGTGGCGCGGGAACGCTTTTCGCGCGCGTCGCGGCGGCGAGTCGTAACTCGACACGCCGTTGGAATAGACTGACCTGCACATTGCCTCCGTAGCTCAGGTGGATAGAGCAAGGGCCTTCTAATCCCTAGGTCGCACGTTCGAGTCGTGCCGGGGGCACCACTCGGCTGAATTACCTCGGCTGGTGCCTGACGCCTACTTCGGCGGATACCTGACCTCGCACCCGCCGACTACTTGACCATCGTGAACTGACAAACGTTGGTGTAGCCGTCGCGGAACAAGTCAGAGCACCCCCGCAGGTAGTGCATGTAGATGTCGTAGGTCTCCTGCCCCTTGAGAGCTATCGCCTCGTCTCTGTGCGCCTCGAGAGCGTCCGCCCAGGTCGTCAACGTCGGAACGTAGTTCTTCCCGATGAAGTGATGGCGCTCGATGTTGAATCCCGCCTCCGTCGCATACCGGTCGATCTGCTGAACCTGGGGCAACCTCCCGCCCGGGAAAATTTCCTTGAGGATGAAGCTGATGAACCGCAGCAGGCTCATGGTCGTCTTCAAGCCGAGCGCGTTGACCTCCTCGGTGGTGGGCACCACGATCGAATGCAGCAGCATCCGGCCGCCGTCGGGCAGCAAATCGTAAAACTTCTTGAAAAAGACGGCGTAACGCTCGTATCCGGCATCGCCCGCACCGTCGGCGAAATGCTCGAACGCGCCCAGCGACACGATCCGGTCGATCGGTTCGTCGGGGAATTCCTCCCAGCCCTGGATCCGCACCTCCATGCGGCGGGGACTGTCGATCTCTTTGAACTTCTCCACGTCGTGCGCGTACTGGTTCTCGCTCAGCGTCAGACCGATGACGTTGACGTCGTACTCGGCCACCGCGTGCCGCATCGTCGAACCCCAGCCGCAGCCGATGTCGAGCAGCGTCATGCCGGGCTCGAGGTTCAGCTTGTCCAGCGACAGCTTGCGCTTGGCGTACTGCGCCTCCTCCAGCGTCTTGGTCAGATTCTGCGGGTCGGGATGTTCGTCAAAGTAGGCGCAGCTGTAGGTCATCGACGGGTCAAGCCAGAGCTTGAAGAACTCGTTCGATTTGTCGTAGTGCGACCGGACCTTCTCGACCGGCGGCTTCAGGTGTGCGCTTCCCGCGTTCCCTTGAGCGGACATCTACAACGCCCCTAACTTCCCTGCGGATACCGATGACCAACGTTTTCCGGTGGTCAAAGTGATCCTTACCCACAAAAGTCTAGGTAAAAGCGCCTTGCATCGAGGTCGCAGGTGCGGGGCACTAACCGCCGATGCCTGTCAGTTCCCCTGCCACCGCATCGAATGCCCGCAGTGTGTCCAACATGTGCGGCTCGTGGGAGTGCGGCTGGGTGGACACCTTGGCGGCCACCACCTCCGCGGCGCGGTTGACATAAATCATCTGACCGCACATGCCCAGGGACAGCACAACATTGTTGCCCGGGTAGGGGAACCACATCTGGTTTCGGTACATCCCGCCGGGCAGATCGGTGTTGCGATCGGGGCTGGCTGCGAACGCCTGACGCGAGTCGGGACCGCCGTCAAGGGTGTCGGCGATCCACGCCGTCGGCACCACTTGCTCCCCGGTCAGCGAGACGCCGTCATGCAAGAACAGCGACCCGAACCGGAGCATGTCGGTGAGACATGCGCTGACGCCGCCGTCGCAAAACCCGGTCCCGACCGGGTCGACGGCAATGGTGGCGTCGCTTTGGGCTCCGATCCGACTCCACAGCAGTTCCGACATCAATGTGGGCATCCGCTGGCCGGCGGCGACCTCGCAGATCCAGCCGAGGACGTCCGTTTCACACGAGCGATATTCGAACGGACCGCCGTGAGCCGACTTCCGCCGCAGGGTCAGCAGAAAGTCATGGAGTGTGGCGGGGACGTCTGGGCCGCTCTTGGGCGCCCACCCCATCGCCTGGTCGAGACAGTAAATCTCGGCGGCCGGGTCATCGTAGTTCTCCGAGAAGGCGATGCCCGACCTCATATCCAGCAGGTGCCGCACCGTCGCGCCGGCGTAGCCGCAGTTCCCCAGGGCGGGAACGTATTTCGTAACCGGCGCGTCCAACTCGATCGCACCGGATCCGTGCAACGCGCCGACGACGGCCGCCACCAGCGACTTGCTCACCGAGAACAGCAGGTGCCGGGTCCCGGCCTCCATGCCGTCCCGGTACTCCTCGGCCACCATCGAGCCGCGGTGTGCGACGGCCCACCCGTCGGTCACGGTGGCCGCTATTACCGCGCCGACGGTGGTCGCCGTCCCGTTGGTGCTGGTCACCGAAATTTCGGCCAGGGGAGCGCGGGCGTCCGGCAGACGCGCGACAGGCCCCGTCCCCCGGGGGATTACCGCGGTCGGCACCATGTCTTCGACGTGCTGGAAAGACCACCGCGCATAAGGCGGCGACAGCCAGTTGTGCAGTGAGATGCCGGCCGGGCGGCTCACGCGCGCGCGACGAGTCGCGAGACGATCGGCGCCGCGGGCGTCAGGGGCGTCGAGGTGAACTTCGCCTTCATGCCCTTGACCCAGCGCTGGCAGCGCTCGCTCAGCTGATAATCGTCCGTCTGCAGGTGTGAGCGGGTGACGAGCACGCCGAGTTGGGCGCCCTCGGACCGTAAGTCGCCGGGCGCGGCGACCCTCATGTAAAAGGCCTCGGACCCGTCGAGCAGCGTGGCCCAGTCGTTGGCGGTCCGCGAGAAAGAGACCCGACCGTCGTCATCGATGCGCCATACCCCGGTGCGTGGCGTCGCGGTGAAGATCTCGATATCCGGCGACGTCTCGGTGAGGATCACCTGGCCCCAGACCTCGTCCTCGCCGTAGCCCCGCTCCCAGCGCGCGTTGATCTCGTCGATGTCGAGCTCGTATTCGACGTCCATGTACTCGAGCAGGTGAAAAAGAAACAGCGGCATGTCGGCGTAGGCCTCGGTAGTCAAGTTCGTCATCGGGCTCGCGCCGGACAGACGCGGATTCACTTCGCCGAGGTAGAGCTCGTCGGAGTCGAGGTCATGCAGAAGGTCTACCTCGAAGTAGCCGAGGTAACCCTCGCGGCGCATGACGTCGCCCAGCTTTGTCACCATTTCTCGCGCGGCGTGGGTCTGGGCGGGTGGCAGCACCTCGTGCCAGATGTCATTGCCACACCAGCTGCCCCGGCTCGGTGTCAGCTCCGAATAACCGACGAGACTCGTCATCGCGGGGCCGACCACCGTGCCGTGGCGGGTCACGGCACCCTCGAGGCATACCTCGACATTGCGGATCCGTTTCATAACCTTGAGGTCCTGCCCGACCAGGTTGCCCGCGTTCTCGTCCCAGTCGCGTTGACCGTGCACAAAGAACGTCCCGCTGCCGGCGTTGCCATAGGCGATCGAGATGACGAGGTCATCTCCCAAGCCGGCGTCTTGGGCGAGCGTCAGCAATTCGTCATACGAGCCGGCCCGCCCGATCGTGTTGGGCACACTCGGCACCCCCGCCTCGTCAGCCAGGCGTGTCATGACGATCTTGGAGCCGAGGCGCTCACGCAGCTCGATCGGCGGGTGCATGACCTCCAGACCCGCCGACCGCGCGAGGGCCTGGATTTCCGCGTTCATCATCACAAAGCAGCACTTGCCACCCGGACCTTTACCCGCGATGAATTCGAGCGTCTCGGGATCGGACAGCAGGTGGCTGCACACTTCGTCCATCGAGTCGAAATCACGGCGGTCGCGCCGCCGGGGCACGAACACGCGCGAGTGCGTGCCCTCGAAAGAGTCAAAGTAGGTCAGGTAGAAGAAGTTTCGTATCCAACGGTCAACACCTAGCAGGTTGAACGGGGTCGGCGAGATGAAGTACAGCGGCACCTTGTTGGTGTGGAAGAACGCGCGTATGTCCGAGAGGCCGTTGAGCACGCGACCCGGCTCGGGCCCGCCCATATTCACGCAGCCCGCGCCGGGGACAGGGGCGTCGCACTCAGCGCGTCGGCAATGCAATCACATCCGTTCATCCCATAAGTGTGGACCCGCCTGGGCCGCGGCACTCGCTTAACGGAGTTCCTTCATGAACTCTTTCGCCAAAGGTCCAGCGGAGGCGGGATTCTGGCCGGTGAACAGATTGCGATCTTTCACCGTATAGGGCTTCCAGACCTCGCCGCGGGTGAAGTCGACGCCCAGCTTGACCAGTTCGTCCTCGGCGGTCCAAGGCGCCTTCTCCCGCAGGCCGACGGCGTCCTCTTCGTCGTTGGTGTACGCCGTGACCTTGTAGCCGGCGAATGGCGATGCCCCGTTTCGCCGGGTCGCCAACATCGCAACCGGCGCGTGACAGACGATGGCCAGCGGCTTGCCGGACGCGAGTGCCGCGGTCAGCAGCCGGCCGGAGTCCGCGTCCTGCCACAGGTCCTCCATCGGCCCGTGCCCGCCCGGGTAGTAGACCGCGTCAAAGTCCTCGAGGCGGGCGTCGGCCAACTCGATCGGCCGGCGCAATTCGTCTGCGGAGCGCAGGATCTCCTCCAGTTCCCGGGCAATCTCTTCACTGCCGGCCATCGACGGACGCAGGCTCATCACATCCACATGCGGCACAACACCTTTCGGGGTGGCCACCGTGACCTCATGACCGGTGTTGGTGAGCTCCCGGTACGGGGCGGCGAACTCCTCGGCCCAATAACCCGTCGGATGCCTCGTGCCATCCGTGAGCGTCCAGTAACTTGCGCCGGTCACGACGAACAGAACCTTTGCCATCGCGCTTCCCCTCGTTAGCCCCGCAATGCATTGATGCAAGCGTCGCCCATCTCATCGTTGGCGTGCAACCGCGAACCGCGACTACGACGCCGGTGCGAGCTGCCCGGCCCGGTCACGCCCGCTGGCGGCCGGTCGCGTCCATCGCGGTCGACGGGCCTGTTTCGCGGAGATCAGACCCAAACCGAGCGTGCTCATAACGGCGATTACGGCAGAGACAATCGCCAGGCACGTACGGTCGCTGCGCCGCCAGACACAACGGCGTAAATGGCTCTTAACAAGTGCCGCGATGCCACTGTCGCCAAAAGTTTGCCAAATAGACGGTTAGGGAACGACAATTGGCGTGTCGTGCGAGCAGATGACGCTGACGGGGGATTATGACTTAGGGCGTCTCTATTCGAGGGGTGGTCGATGTGACGTCGGACGACTGGCAACCGGTAGTGCGAGTTGGAGAACCCAAGTTCGTAGCCGGGCTGGGGAACAGGATCAAAGTTGAGGTCAAGACACGGGGGTGGCTAAGCCGAGACTGGCGCGGCTACTTCGGTTCTCAGGTTTCGCAGCAACGGCTCGATGCCCGGTACTCCTCCTATCCCTGTTGGGACGAGATCCAGCGCATCGAGGGCACATGCGCCGCGGATGAAGCGGAGCGCTACATCGAAATGATCGATGCGGCAATCCACTATGCGAACACGAGGTTGCGCTATGACGCGTTGCCAACCGCGGTGCTCCAAGGGACGCAGCGGGATCAACGAGCATGCGCCGTCAGACGGCGCCAAGCGGCCCTCGATCAGCTCGCGAAGAAGTTGGCAAGACCCGAATGCGGGTGAACGAATAGGCAAGGCTCCGGCTCGATGCATGTTGCGTCTCGCGGCTTCGGGTCAGGCGCGGTGGCGCAATTACGGCCCTGAATCACATCCCCGTCATTAACGACGTGCCGTCTCGGGGCACCGTTTAGAGCGTAGTCTCGCGCACCCAATGGCAAACGCATTCGCCTTTCACAACAATTCTTTGGAATTGCCCGTACGCGACCTCCAATAGCGCTCGCGTCCTGAGGGTGAGCAAATCCCCTGCGTCAAGACGGAATGCGAAGGCATTTAAAGGGTTGCCGCCGGTGCCGATTGGGCGAAAACCCGCAGCGGCCGCGCTTCCACCGGTTGCCATCCTCGAACAGGTCGCGCAGTACCCTAACCCTGCCCCGGAGTCGCAGCCGACGGCACAGCATCGTGCGTCGCTCGGACCCGCCAAACCCAAGCCGCGGAGGTGCCCGATGGCCCAATCCGACCTCGTCTTGTTCACCGTCGAGAATCGCGTCGCACTCATCACCGTCAACGACCCCGACCGGCGCAACGCGGTGACGGCCGAGATGTCGGCGCACCTGCGCGCCGCCGTGGAGCGGGCCGAGGCCGATCCTGGCGTGCACGCCCTGGTGGTTACCGGCGCCGGCAAGGCCTTCTGCGCCGGCGCGGACCTCAGTGCGCTCGCCGCCGCGGGCGGCGACAAAGCCGAGGCGGGCCTGCAGCAGCTCTACGACGGCTTCATGGCCATCGGCAGTTGCCGGCTGCCCACCATCGCCGCGGTCAACGGCGCGGCCGTCGGCGCGGGTCTGAATCTCGCACTGGCGGCCGACGTGCGCATCGCCGGTCCGGCGGCACTGTTCGACGCCCGATTCCAGAAGCTCGGGCTGCATCCCGGCGGCGGTGCGACCTGGATGCTGCAGCGGTCGGTGGGCCCGCAGGTTGCCCGCGCCGCCCTGCTCTTCGGCATGCGTTTCGACGCTGAGGCCGCCGTGCACCACGGCCTGGCGCTTTCCGTCGCCGACGATCCGGTCGCCGCCGCGCTCGAGCTCGCCGCAGGGCCCGCGGCCGCACCGCGCGAGGTCGTGCTGGCGACGAAGGCAACCATGCGCGCCACCGTCAGCCCGGGATCGCTCGACCACGAGCAACACGTCTTCGCCATGCGCACGGAGCTCGGCCCTCAGGCCTACTCCATCCAGTCGCCGGAATTTGCCCAGCGACTGGCTGCGGCGCGGCGGCGGTAGTGCCATCATGGGCTAGCAGGTTGGGATCGGTAGCAGAGCGAACGCTGTGTGCTTGCTGCGACGACGCCAACCGACATGGCGCATGGACGAAGGACACATCGCGTGAACATCACCCTCACCCGCATCGCCGCCGGGGCGCTGCTCTCCGGCGGACTCGCCACGGCCGGATTCGCGCTGGTCGCCGGCACCGCCCACGCCCAGCCAGCCCCCGCGCCGCGGGTTTACTGGTGCCCCAATCAGCCGTGGGACCCGGCATGGGGCGAGAACAAGTACTGGAACCAGTGCTGGGACACCGAGAACCCGCCGAATCACCCGCCCCCGCCGCCTTTCCACCAGCCCAATTTCAACTGCGGCCTGTTCTGGTGCCCCGTACCGCCGCACCCCTGAGCGGTTAAAGGTCGAGCAACGCGGTCGCGGGTGACTCGACCAGGTCCCTCAGCTCGGTGACGAACCGGGCCGCCTGAGCGCCGTCGGCGACGCGGTGGTCGAACACGCACGTCAGGGTCATCGTCGGGCGCACCAAGACCTGATCACCAATGGCGACCGGGCGCGGCTTGATCGACCCCATCCCCAGGATGGCCGCTTCCGGATGGTTGATCACCGGCACGCCGTCGTCGGCGCCCAGTGCCCCGAAGTTCGAAACGGTGAAGGTGGAGCCACGCAACTCCCCCGGCGCGAGCGTGCCTTCCCGCGCGCCGGCGATCAATTCGCCCGCCCGAGTGGCCAATGCACGGGTGGTCATGTTGTGCGCGTCGGTGATCACGGGGACCAGGAGCCCGCGCGTGGTGGCCACTCCGAATCCCAGGTGCACTCGATGATCGACGCGGATCTGCGGGCCCTCGGGCGAGTCGACCCACGTCGAGTTGAGTATTTCGTTGTGACGCAGCGCAATTACCAGCATTCGCATTGTCAGGACGAACGGCGTGATCCTCTGCTCTGCCGACGCCAGGTCGGACAGGCTCAACAACTCGGTACAGTCAACCGCGACGCTGACTTTGGCCGCCGGAATCTCCCGGTGCGACGCCGTCATCTTGTTGGCCATCCGGGCATGCACGCCGCGGACCGGTCGAACGTCGGCCCCGTTCTGATCCGCCGCCGCCAGCACGTCCGCACGGGTGATGATGGCGTCGGGATCGCGCTGCAGCGAGCGCAGGTCGACCATCAGCTCCTTGGCCAATTTGCGGGTCGGCGGGGCGGCGCGCGGGCGGCCGCTCCGCCGGCTGACGTCGATGCCGGCGTCCGCGCCGTAGCCGACCAATGTGGGCACCTGCCCGGAGGCCGCCGGGGGCTCGCCGTTGAGCGGTGCGGTGTCGATGCGGACCAGCACCGCGCCCACCGGGAGCACATCGCCTTCGCCGCCGTGGGTTTCGACGATGCGCCCCGCGTACGGGCTGGGCAGTTCCACCTCCGCCTTGGCGGTCTCGACGGAGCACAGCACCTGGTTGAGCTCGACGTCGACGCCCGCGGCGACGTTCCAGTGCGTCACCGTCACTTCCTGTAATCCCTCACCGAGGTCGGGAACCCGGAACGACTTGACCCGCTCGTCGGCGCTCATGGCTGCCCCAAAGCGCGCTCGACGCAGTCCAGCAGCCGATCGGGTCCCGGTAACCACAACCGCTCGAGCCGCGCCGGCGGGTACGGAGTGTCAAACCCGCAGGCGCGCAACACCGGCGCTTCCAGTTCGTAGAACATCTCCTCTTGGATCCGGGCGGCCAACCCGGCGCCGTATCCCAGGCTGCGCGGCCCCTCGTGCATCACCACGCAGCGTCCGGTCCGGTGAATCGATGCCGCCACCGTATCGAAGTCCAGCGGAACCAGTGACCTGAGGTCGATGACCTCTAGCTCCCAACCACGTTGCCGCTGAGCCTCTTCCGCGGCGCCGACCGCGGTGCTGACCAAGCTGCCGTAGGTCACGACGGTGACGTCGGAGCCGGGCCGGCGCACCGCGGCCCGTCCGATCGGCGGTTCGGGCCGCTCGGTGTCGACGGTGCCACGGACCTGATAGCGGCGCTTCGGCTCGAGATACATCACCGGGTCGGGACACGAGATCGCATGGCGGAGCAGCCAGTAGGCGTCGGCCGGGTTGGAGGGGACCACCACCTTCAGCCCCGCGGTAT
Organism: Mycobacterium sp. E1386; assembly: GCF_001672745.1. NCBI lineage: Bacteria > Bacillati > Actinomycetota > Actinomycetes > Mycobacteriales > Mycobacteriaceae > Mycobacterium > Mycobacterium sp. E1386. Next base: position 46,038 of record NZ_LZKH01000175.1, on the reverse strand, counting down.
GCGCCCAATACGATTCGGTGGAGTCCGAATGGTGTTCGGCGGCACCGATTCCGCCGAAGGACGGGATCCGCACCGTCACCGGCATGTTGATCTCGCCGCGGGTGCGGGTGCGGTACTTCGCCAGATGACTGACCACCTGATCGAAGGCCGGGTAGGAAAAGCCGTCGAACTGAATTTCCGGCACCGGCACGAAACCGCGTAGTGCCAGTCCCACCGCAATCCCGATGATGGCGGATTCTGCCAGTGGCGTGTCGAAACAGCGCTGCTCGCCGAACGTTTGGGCCAGCCCTTCGGTGACCCGGAACACCCCGCCCTCGACCGAGACGTCTTCGCCGAACACCAGCACCCGGTCGTCGGCGGCCATCGCGTCATGCAGAGCACGGTTGAGCGCCTGCACCATGGTCAGGGTCTGCGCTCCGACGTTCTCCGTTGCGGCGGTTCGGGTGTCGTCGGGACTCGCCGGGCGATCAGCAAGCTGAGTCATTGGGGCCCCCCTCGCTTCGGTCGAGTTCGGCCCGCAGCGCTTGGCGTTGGGCGTGCAGCCCGGGCGTCATCTCGGCGTATACCGTGGTGAACACCTCGTCGATGTCGAAATCGGCTGCGCCGAACACGGCATCGCGCAGTTCGGCGCGCATCCGCTTGGAGCGGGCGGCGACGCGGTCTTCCAGGCGGTTCGACCACAGGCCCTGGTTCTGCAGGTAGGTGCGGTAGCGCGGGATCGGGTCGAGCGCCGACCAGCGGTCCACCTCCTCCTGGGTCCGGTAGCGGCTGGGATCATCCGATGTGGTGTGCGGTCCGAGCCGATAGGTGACCGCCTCGATCAGGGTCGGGCCGCCGCCGGCCCGCGCGCGGGCGGCGGCCTCGGCCATCACCGCGTAGCAGGCCAGCACGTCATTGCCGTCCACCCGGATTCCGGGCATGCCGTAGCCGATCGCCTTGTGCGCGATGGATGGTGCCGCGGTCTGTTTGTGGATCGGCACCGAGATCGCCCATTGGTTGTTCTGCACGAAGAACACGCAGGGTGTGGCGAACACGGCCGCGAAGTTCAGTGCCTCATGTACGTCGCCCACGCTGGTAGCGCCGTCGCCGAGGAAGGCCACCGTCACCGAATCCTCGCCGAGGCGTTGCGCGGCCATAGCCGCCCCGACGGCGTGCAGGGTCTGGGTGCCGATCGGAATTGAGGTCGGGGCGCAGCACTTCTTGGTGAATTCCAGTCCGCCATGCCAGGTTCCGCGCCACACCGCGCCGACGTGGCCGGGCGGGATGCCACGCACGAGATAGACGCCGAGCTCCCGGTATTGCGGGAACAGCCAGTCTGTTTTGCGCAGACAGGCCGCCGCGCCCACCTGGGCGGCCTCCTGGCCGCGGCACGACGCGAACAACGCCAACTCTCCCTGGCGCTTCAGGTTGACGAACTCGGTGTCCAGTTCGCGGGTGACCACCATCATTTCGTAGAGCCAGCACAGTGTCTCCGCGGGAAGGTCACGGACATAGCGGCGTTCGGGCGTGGGAGTCCCATCCGCGGCGACGAGTTGCACCGGCTCGAGGTCGACGGTCATCGGCAGTTGAGGCACCGTCGCCATACCGTCTCCCTACCTCGGTGCCGCAGGGCCACAGCCTCAGCCGGGACCTAGCGCGAGCCGAAGTCGATCGCCAGCTACACGAAAGGCTCCGCTCGCCGCGACACTGGCGTACTCACCATTATGCGCTCGAAAGAGAACAGACCGCGGTGATCGCGCACGTGTCGCGCCGAGCGGCGCAACGGGTCGAACGGAAGCCGGCCGGTGCTTGCGACCAATGGAAGACTGCGATTTCGATAGCGCGGGTGACTGCCGCTTTCGGGAAGTTTCACGCGGTGGCGGACTGCTCCGCCCGGCGCACCAGCATCTCCGCATGCTTGAGCACCGGCGAGTCCACCATCTGTCCCTCGAACGCGAAGACGCCGCGCTCGGACCGCGCCGCCTCCAATACCCTTCGCGCCCAGTCGACTTTCTCGGCGCTGGGGCGGTAGGCGTCGCGCACGACCGGGACCTGGGTCGGGTGGATGCAGACCGTCCCGTGGAAACCCACCGCGACGGCGTCGTCGGCTTCCGCCCGTAATCCGTCGATGTCGCGGATGTCCAAATGCACCGCGTCGAGCGCGACCCGGCCGAAGGTGGACGCCGCGAGCAGGACCGTGGACCGGACGTGGCGGGCGAAGTCGCGGTAGGTGCCGTCGGCCAAGCGGCTGGAGCTGCCGCCGAGGGCCGCGACGAGATCCTCGGCGCCCCACATCAGCGCGACGGTCCCCTCCGCGGCGGCGATCTCGGTGCTGAACACCGCCCCACGAGGAGTCTCGATCAGCGCGATGACGTCACGTGGCGCCAGCGCGGAGACCTGGGCGGCCGATTCCGTCTTGGAGAGCATCACCGCCGTGTAGGGGGTCTCGGCCAGCGCTTCCAGGTCGCGGCCGTGCTCTTCGGTGCCGGCCGCGTTGACGCGCACCACGGTGCGTTCGGGATTCAGCGGGGTCTCCCGCAGCGCCTTGCGCGCGGCGGGTTTGTCCGCCTCGGCCACGCCGTCCTCGAGGTCGAGGATCACCACGTCGGCCGCGGCGGCGGCCTTCGCGAACCGCTCGGGGCGGTCCGCAGGGCAGAACAGCCAGGCCGGGCCGGCGGCTTGCAGGTTCACTCGGGCTCCTCGTCGCTGGGGCGTTTCTGGACCAGAGTTGTGCGAACGGCCCGTGCCACTACGTCGCCGTGCTGGTTGCGCCCGGTGTGCTCGAGGGTGACGATCCCTTCGCCGGGCCGGCTCTTCGACTCGCGCTTAGCGGTGCACACGGTCTCCGCGTAGAGCGTGTCCCCGTGGAAGACCGGCTTGGGGAACGAGACCTCGGAGAATCCGAGGTTGGCCACGATAGTGCCCAGCGTCAGCTGCGAGACGGACAACCCCACGAGGGTGGACAGGGTGAACATCGAATTCACCAGCCGCTCGCCCCGAAAGCCGGGCTGCTCGGCGGCCCACGCCGCATCCAGGTGCAGCGACTGGGTGTTCATGGTCAGCGTGGTGAACAAGACGTTGTCGGCCTCGGTGATGGTACGGCCGGGCCGGTGTAGGTACGTCGTGCCGATCTCAAATTCCTCGAACCACAGGCCGCGCTGGATGATTGATTTGCCTTCGGTCATGGGCGCCACTCCTCGATCCCGGCTACGCCGGCATCATCGTCACCAGCGCGGCTCACGACAGCCCCAGCGATCGCGCGATGAGCATCAGCTGCACCTCCGTGGTCCCCTCACCGATTTCGAGGATCTTGCTGTCGCGATAGTGACGCGCCACGGGATACTCGTTCATGAAGCCATACCCGCCGTGGATCTGGGTGGCGTCACGCGCGTTGTCCATGGCCGCTTCCGACGAGATCATCTTCGCGATGGCCGCCTCCTTCTTGAATGGCTTGCCGGCCAACATCTTTGCGGCCGCGTCGTAATACGCCGTGCGGGCGACGTGAGCGCGTGCCTCCATCCGCGCGATCTTGAAGCTGATCGCCTGGTAGGACCCGATCGGCTGGCCGAACGACTGGCGTTCCTTGGCGTACTTGACGCTCTCGTCGACACAGCCCTGGGCGGCACCGGTCGCCAGCGCGGCGATCGCGATGCGGCCCTCGTCCAGGATGGACAGGAAGTTTGCGTAGCCGGTGCCGCGGGGGCCCAGCAGGTTCTCCTCCGGCACGCGGGCGTCGGCGAAGCTCAACGGGTGGGTGTCCGAGGCGTTCCAGCCGACCTTGCTGTAGACCGGTTCGACGGTGAATCCCGCTGTGCCGCTGGGCACGACGATCGTCGAGATTTCCTTCTTCCCGTCCGCGACGGTGCCGGTGACCGCGGTGACGGTGACCAGCTTCGTGATGTCGGTACCGGAGTTGGTGATGAACTGCTTGCTGCCGTTGATCACCCACTCGCCGCCGTCGAGCCGGGCCGTGGTCCGGGTGGCGCCCGCATCGGAGCCGGCGCCCGGCTCGGTCAGCCCGAAGGCGGCCAGCGCCCGGCCGGCCGTCAGGTCCGGCAGCCAGTTGGCTTTCTGTTCCTCGGAGCCGAAGCGGTAGATCGGCATTGCGCCCAGGCTGACGCCGGCCTCCAGCGTGATCGCCACCGACTGGTCGACCTTGCCGAGTTCCTCGAGTGCCAGCGACAGCGCGAAGTAGTCACCGCCCATACCGCCGTACTCTTCCGGGAACGGCAGGCCGAACAAACCCATCTCGCCCATCTTGGCGACGACCTCGTACGGGAAGCTGTGCTCTTCATCGTGTTTGGCCGATACGGGGGCGACCACGGTGCGCGCGAACTCGGCCACCGTGCCACGAAGATCTTGGTATTCCTTGGGCAGAGTTCCCGCGGTGATCGATGTAGTCATGTTTCGTCCTTACTCGAATCGGCTGCTGCTTCGGGCTCTTCGGGAACCAGCCGGGCCAGCACCTGGTCAACGGTGACCTGATCGCCGACGGACACCAAGAGCTCCACTCGTCCCGAAACCGGCGCGGAGAGCGAGTGTTCCATCTTCATGGCCTCCACGACCACCACCACGTCGCCCTCGGCTACGTCGGCGCCCGAAGCGGCCTGGACCGCGATCACACTGCCGGGCATCGGGCTGAGGATCTCGGCCTGTTGCGTACCGGCCGCGCGGTGGATCTTGTGCTCCTCGGCTTCGCGCAGGTGCCACGCTCCCCGCTCGTCGGCAATCCAGAGGTGACGGTCCGCCTCCGCCCATCGGTATTCGCGGCGCACCCCGGCCAACGTGACGTCCAGCCGCGCACCGTCCACTTGCGCGCTCGCCGTGAAGATCTCACCCGCACCACCGACCTGCACCCGGGCGTCGCTCGGTGGTCCCCATACCGACACGGTCTCACTGCGCAGCGGCGTCTGCATTTCGGTGCGGACGGGGGCCGGCGCGCCTCCGACCCGCCATCCGGTCGGCGCCGCCCACGGGTTGCCCGCGGCACGACGGTCCAGCGCCCACTGGCGAAAGAGGCCGCCGGCGGCGAGTACGTCGTCGGGCGCCGGCAGCGGCGCGAAGTCCGCCACCCGCTCGTCCAGCAGCGCCGTGTCCAGGTCACCAGCTCGCACTCGCTCGTCGGCGAGCAGGAACCGGAGGAACTCGATGTTGGTCTGCACACCCAGGATTGCGGTCCGCGCCAGTGCCCCGTCGAGTCTCGCCAGCGCCTCGTCGCGGTCCTCCCCGTGGGCGATCACCTTGCTCAACATCGGGTCGTAGTCACTGCCGACCAGCGTGCCCGCCAGCAGCGACGAGTCCACCCGCACGCCGGCGCCCGAGGGTTCGGCAACGTGCAGGACCCGACCGCCGGTGGGGAGGAATCCCCGCGCGGGATCCTCGGCGTACACCCGGGCCTCGATCGCGTGGCCCCGCAGTTCGATGTCGTCCTGCGCAAACCCCAGCTTCTCGCCCGCGGCCACCCGGAGTTGCCACTCCACCAGATCCAGGCCGGTAACCGCTTCGGTGACCGGGTGCTCCACCTGGAGCCGGGTGTTCATCTCCATGAAGAAGAACTCGTCCGGCCGGTCGGCGGACACGATGAACTCCACCGTCCCCGCGCCGACGTAATCGACACTGCGGGCGGTGTTGCAGGCCGCCGCCCCGATGCGGGCGCGGGTCTCCGGGTCGAGCAACGGCGAGGGCGCCTCCTCGATCACCTTCTGGTGGCGCCGTTGCAGGCTGCACTCGCGCTCGCCGAGGTGCACCACATTGCCGTGGGTGTCGGCGAGCACCTGCACTTCGATATGCCTGGGGCGCAAGACGAATCGCTCGAGGAACAAGGTGTCGTCGCCGAAGGACGACGCCGCCTCCCGCCGGGCGCCCCGCAGGGCATCGCGCAGCCGGCTCGGGTCGTCCACCAGCCGCATGCCCTTGCCGCCACCGCCCGCCGACGGCTTGATCAGCACTGGATATCCGACTTCTTCGGCGGCCGCGACCAATTCGTCGTCGCTCAGCCCGGGCTTGGCCACACCGGGGACCACCGGCACGTCGAAGGCGGCGACCGCGTTCTTGGCGGTGATCTTGTCGCCCATCACCTGGATCGCCGGTGCCGGCGGGCCGAGGAACACCACGCCGGCACGCTCGCAGGCGGCGGCGAATTCGGCGTTCTCCGAGAGGAATCCGTAGCCGGGATGGATCGCCTGAGCCCCGGTGCGTTCCGCCGCATCGAGCACCTTGCCGATGTCGAGGTAGCTATCGCGGGCGGCGGCGGGACCCAGCCGGACGGCCGTGTCGGCGTCCAGGACATGACGGGCGTTCGCGTCGGGGTCGCTGTACACCGCCACCGACCGGATACCCAGCCGGCGCAGGGTCCGCATCACCCGGACCGCGATCTCGCCGCGGTTGGCCACCAATACGGTTTCAAACATCGTCATCACATCCGGAAGACGCCGTAGGAGACCGGCTCCAACGGGGCGTGGGCACATACCGAAAGCGCAAGCCCAACAACCGTTCTGGTGTCAGCGGGGTCGATGATGCCGTCGTCCCAGAGGCGCGCGGTCGAATAGTACGGGTTGCCCTGGTCCTCGTATTGTGCACGGATGGGCGCTTTGAACGCTTCTTCCTCGTCCGGCGGCCACGGTTTGCCCGAAGCCGCGAGTTGCTCACCGCGCACCGTGGCCAGCACCGAGGCGGCCTGCTCGCCACCCATGACCGAGATGCGCGCATTGGGCCACATCCACAGGAAGCGCGGGGAGTACGCCCGTCCGCACATCGAATAGTTGCCCGCCCCATACGATCCGCCGATCACGACGGTCAGCTTGGGCACCCGTGCACAGGCCACCGCGGTCACCATCTTGGCGCCGTGCTTGGCGATGCCGCCTGCCTCGTAGTCGCGGCCGACCATGAACCCGGCGATGTTCTGCAGAAACAGCAGCGGGATCTTGCGCTTGTCGCACAGCTCGATGAAATGGGCGCCCTTCAAAGCGGATTCGCTGAACAGCACGCCGTTGTTGGCGACGATGCCGACGGGATGCCCGTGGATGCGCGCGAAGGCGGTCACCAGTGTCTTGCCGTAGTTGGCCTTGAATTCGCTGAATTCGCTGCCGTCGACCAGCCGCAGGATGACCTCGTGCACGTCGTACGGCACGCGCGGATCCGGCGGCACGACGTCGTAGAGCCCGGTTTGCGCGTGCTTGGGCTCGACCGACGGCAGCACGTCCCATTGGCTGGGCTCGCGCGGACCGAACGTGGCCACGATTGCGCGCACGATCCGCAGCGCGTGCTCGTCGTCGTCGGCAAGGTGGTCGGTGACCCCGGAGACCCGCGAGTGCAGGTCGCCGCCGCCGAGGTCTTCGGCCGAGACGATCTCGCCGGTCGCAGCCTTCACCAGCGGCGGGCCGCCGAGAAAGATGGTCCCCTGTTCGCGGACGATCACGGCCTCGTCGCTCATGGCCGGCACATAGGCGCCGCCCGCCGTGCACGATCCGAGGACGGCGGCGACCTGTGGGATTTCTTTGGCGCTCATGGTCGCCTGGTTGTAAAAGATCCGGCCGAAGTGCTCGCGGTCGGGAAACACCTCGTCCTGGCGCGGCAGGAACGCGCCGCCTGAGTCCACCAGGTAGATGCAGGGCAAGCGATTCTGCAGCGCGACTTCCTGTGCGCGCAGGTGCTTTTTGACCGTCATCGGGTAGTAGGTGCCGCCCTTGACCGTGGCGTCGTTGGCGACGATCACACACTCGCGCCCCGACACCCGGCCGATCCCGGTGATGATCCCGGCGCCCGGAGACTCGTCGTCGTACATGCCGTTGGCGGCGAGTGGGGCGAGCTCCAAGAACGGGCTGCCCGGGTCCAGCAGTCGATCCACCCGTTCGCGCGGCAGCAGCTTGCCGCGGCTGACGTGGCGCTCCCGCGCGCGCTCATTGCCGCCCAGTGCGGCGGCCGCCAGCCTGGCGTTCAACTCACCGACCAGCCGGCGGTGCTCATCGGCGAACGATGGCGCGGTCATCACGGATGAACTCACGAATGCCTCCCGGTTGTCGCCGGCACAAGCGGCGGTTCGGTCTTGTCGATCACCTCGTCGGTCGAGACGCCCGGCGCCGTCTCGACCAGGTGCAAACCGTCGTCACGGACATCGATGACGGCCAGGTCGGTGATGATACGGTCGACACAGCCCACCCCCGTCAGCGGAAGCGCGCACCGCTCAACGATTTTCGGACTGCCGTCGCGCGCGGTGTGCTCCATCATCGCGATCACCTTGCGGGCGCCGTGGACCAGGTCCATCGCACCGCCCATGCCCTTGACCATCTTCCCGGGGATCATCCAGTTGGCGAGATCACCGGTGGCCGAAACCTGCATCGCCCCAAGCACGGCGACGTCCAGGTGTCCACCGCGAATGATCCCGAACGAGGTGGAAGAACCGAAGAAGGCCGCGCCCGGCAACGTGGTGACCGTCTCCTTGCCCGCGTTGATCAGGTCCGCGTCGACGTCCTGGGGACGGGGATAGGGTCCCACCCCCAGGATGCCGTTCTCCGAATGCACGACCACGGTGACGCCGGCAGGGATGTGGTTGGGGACCAGGGTGGGCATCCCAATGCCGAGGTTGACGTATTGGCCGTCCTCCAATTCGGCGGCCACCCGCGCGGCCAAACCCTCTCGACTCCACGGCATCAGCCCCGCACCGTCACCTTCTCGATCGGCTTCGTCGGGTCGGGCACGTGCACGATCCGCTGCACGAAGACGCCGGGGGTGTGCACCGCCGCGGGGTCGATCTCTCCAGGCTCGACGAGGTGTTCCACCTCGGCGATGGTGATCGTCCCGGCCTGCGCGCAGTCCGGGTTGAAGTTGGCCGCGGATTCGCGGTAGACCAGGTTGCCGTGCCGGTCGCCCTTCCAGGCGTGCACCAGCGCGAAGTCGGTGCGGATCGCCCGCTCCAGAACGTAGGTGACACCGTCGAACTCGCGGGTCTCCTTCGGCGGCGACGTCACCGCCACCGCACCGGAGGCGTCATAGCGCCACGGCAATCCGCCGTCGGCAACCGGTGTTCCGACCCCCGCCGCGGTATAGAAGGCCGGGATTCCCATCCCGCCCGCGCGCAGCCGCTCCGCCAAAGTGCCCTGCGGGGTGAGCTCCACCTCGAGTTCACCGGCGAGGAACTGGCGGGCGAACTCCTTGTTGTCACCGACGTAGGAGGCGACGGCCCGGCGGATCCGCTTGTGCACCAACAGGTGCACCAACCCGACACCGTTCCCGCCGCAGTTGTTGGACACCGTCTCCAAGTCACGCACCCCGGCGTCCACCAGCGCGGCGATCAAAGCCTCGGGGATGCCGCAGAACCCGAAGCCCCCGACCGCCAGGGACGACCCGTCGGTTATGTCGGCAACCGCCTCAGCGGCCGTCGCCACCACCTTGTCCATCGCCGCAGCAGCCTCCTTGCCGTCGGGCGGGGCGTTTTGAGTTAATCTTCATTAACTCACGGCGACAATACCATCGTCGATCCCGCTGGTCCAGCGACGACGGCACCGGCGGCCGCCGTCCGTTACCGCAGGTTAATCGCGAATAACTCGTGCTAAGTTAGTGGCGATTAACCAAACTGGACGGGGGTTCGTCATGACAACGTCCACCTCCGACGGCCAATCCGGCCCCCCAGATACCCCAAATCGGCGCAGCCAGTTGAAATCCGACCGGCGCCTGCAGCTGCTGTCGGCCGCCGAACGACTGTTCGCCGAACGCGGCTTTCTCGCCGTGCGGCTGGAAGACATCGGCGCCGCCGCCGGCGTCAGCGGCCCGGCGATCTACCGGCACTTTCCCAACAAGGAGTCGCTGCTGGTCGAGTTGCTGGTGGGCATCAGCGCCCGACTGCTCGCCGGCGCCCGTGACGTGCGGGCCCGCCACCCCGACGACCCGGCCGCGACGCTCGACGGTCTGATCGACTTTCACCTGGACTTCGTGCTGGGCGAACCGGACCTGATCCGCATCCAGGACCGCGACCTCGCGCACCTGCCCAAGGCAGCTGAGAAGCAGGTACGCAAGGCCCAGCGCCAATACGTTGAGGTCTGGGTCGGCGTGCTGCGCGAGCTCAATCCCGACCTCGCCGAGGCCGATGCGCGGCTGACCGCCCACGCGGTTTTCGGCTTGCTGAATTCGACGCCCCACAGCATGAAATCCCCCGACGCCTCACGGGGCAAGCCCGCCCGCTTCGCGCGTTCCCGCGCGGTGATGCGCGCGATGACGGTCGCGGCCCTTGCCGCCGGGAACGAGTGCCCGTGAGTCGGCGCCCATGAGGTGATTCGCCGTCCGAGCGCCCGGCGCAGGTACTCTTGCAAACTATGAGGTGGACATGAACGATTCACGTCCCACCGAACGGTTCACTGACTCTTTGCCGGGATCGGGCCAGCAGCGCGCCTGGTACCCGCCGCCCGTCGACCCGGCGTACGCCGATCAGGCGCGCTATGCGCCGGCCTATGGCGAGCAACCGCCGCCGTGGGCGCCCGGGATGAACGACACCAACACGACCAAGCAGCTGCCCGCGTACTGGCAGCAGGAGCTTCCTCCGTCGGGCCAGCTGCAGCAGCAAGGCTCGGCTCCCCCGCCGCCCGAAGGCCCGAAGCCTCCACCGCGGTGGCTATGGGTCGTCGCCGGTGCGGCCGTGCTGCTGGTGGTCGCGTTGGTCATCGCTCTGGTGCTGGTGAACAACGCGATCAAGACCCAGACCGCCGTCCCGCCCCTGCCCGCCATGCCTGAGACGACTCCCCCGATGCCGAGCCCGTCGACACGCACGTCAACGCCGCGCCTCCCGGCCCCGGTGCCCCCCACCGGCGGACTGCCGACACCCACCGAGTCGACCGGCCCGGCCGCGATGCAGGACATCGTCTACAGCGTGGCCGGCGAGGGCCGCGCGATCAGCATCATGTACATCGACACCGGGGGCCTGATCCAAACCGAATTCAACGTCGAGCTGCCGTGGACCAAAGAGGTCAGCCTCGCCAAGTCGGCGGCGCATCCGGCCAACGTCACGATCGTCAACATCGGTCACAACGTCACCTGCTCGGTCACCGTCAACGGCGCTCAGATGAGCAAGCGTGTCGGCGTGGGCCTGACCATCTGCGACGCCCGGGGCTAAGCGCTTCAGGACGGTTCGGCCGCGAGGGCACTACGTGCCGGCACCCGGACCGCCAGCATGGCCAGCAGCCCCGCGATCAGCACCAGCGAGATGCCGCCCAAACCGGCGCGCACGGCGCCGAATACGTCCACGAAGACGGAGAACAACCACGGCGCGACGAAGGCCACCGCCCGCCCGGTCATGGTGTACAGGCCGAACGCGACGCCCTCCCTGCCGTGCTTCGCCATCTGCAGCAGCAGCGCACGCGAAGACGACTGCGACGGCCCGATGAACAGGCACAGCAGTAGCCCACAAATCCAAAAGGCCACCGAGCCGGACAGCAGCATCAGGGTGAGCCCCAGGACGACGATCGCGGCCAGCGACGCCACGATGACGGGTTTCGACCCGACGCGGTGATCGACGAATCCACCCAGCACCGCGCCCACCGCCGCCACCACGCTGGCCACCACACCGAAGATCAGCACGTCGCCCTGGGAGATGCCGTACACGTTGACGCCGAGCACGGCGCCGAAGGCGAAGATCGCCGCCAGCCCATCCCGGAAAAGCGCGCTGGCGAACAGGAAGTAGACCAGGTTGCGGTCGCGCCGCCACTCGGCGACGACCTCGGTAATGAGCTTGCGATAGCCGCCGAGCATGCTCGTCGGCTCGTGCACCTCGGTCGAGTCGGGAAGCCGGTGCGCGACCAACAGCAATGGCAGAGCAAAAATCGCCAGCCATGCCGCCGCCACCAGCATTGCCTCCCGGACGTAGAGGCCGTCGTGCAGAGGCGTCCGGAACAGCCCGCGCGTCGCATTTGGCCCGGAGCCTTTCCCGGAAATGAATCCGGTGTAGACCAGGAGCAGGAGCAGGACGCTGCCGACGTAACCGGCCGCCCAGCCCAACCCGGAAATCCGGCCGGCGGTAAGCGGCGTCGAAAGTTGGCGCAGCATCGCGTTATACGGGACGCTGGCCAGATCGCCGCACGCCGCGGTCGCACCCATCAGCACCAGCCCCGCCCATAGGTAGCCGGGGCGGTCATGGATGAAGAACATCCCGCATGTCAGCGCGACGGCCAGAGCCGTCAACACGCTCAGGGCCACCCGCCTGCGATGCGGGGACTCCACCCAGACGCCGACGGCCGGGGCGAGCAGCGCGACGGTCAAACCGGCAATTGCCGCCGCACGACCCAACCAGCTCGCCGGCGTGGTGCCGCCGGATAAGCCCACCCCCACACTGCTGGTCAGATACACGGAGAAGACGAAGGTCGCAACGATCGCGTTCAGGCCGGTGGAGCCGCAGTCCCAGAGCGCCCACGCCACCACCCGGGATGGTGTGGGCGTGAGCGAACCCGACGACGGCTGGCCCATGCCCGGCACTCTATGTGTTTCGCAGCCGACCCGCCGCGCCCGGCTGCGCCGCGCTCGCGATCGCTGCGATGTGTTTCGCAGCCGACCCGCCGCGCCCGGCTGCGCCGCGGCGGCTGTCTACGATTGGCTCATGCCGATCCCCGCGCCCAGCCCAGACGCGCGTGCCGTGGTGACCGGAGCTTCGCAGAACATCGGCGAAGCGCTGGCCACCGAACTGGCCGCGCGCGGACACAGCCTGATCGTCACCGCGCGACGCGAAGACCTGCTCAACGAGCTGGCCGCCCGCCTGAGCGACAAGTACCGCGTCGCGGTCGAGGTGCGGCCGGCCGACCTGGCCGACCCAGGGGAAAGGGCGAAACTGTGCGACGAACTGGCCGCCCGACCCATCTCCATCCTGTGCGCCAACGCCGGCACCGCGACCTTCGGCCCGGTGGCGACGCTGGACCCGGCGACCGAAAAGGCCCAGCTGCAGCTGAATGTGCTGGGCGTGCACGACCTTACGTTGGCGGTGCTGCCCGGCATGGTCGAGCGCAAGGCCGGCGGCATTCTCATTTCCGGTTCGGCGGCAGGCAATTCGCCGATTCCCTACAACGCAACCTATGCGGCCACCAAGGCGTTCGCGAACACCTTCAGCGAATCGCTGCGCGGTGAACTGCGCCACTCGGGGGTGCACGTCACGCTGCTCGCACCGGGGCCCGTCCGCACCGACCTTCCCGACGACGCCGAACGGTCGCTGGTCGAGCGGCTGGTGCCCGACTTCCTGTGGATCTCCACCGAACACACCGCCCAGGTGTCACTGGATGCGTTGGCGCGCAACAAGATGCGGGTCGTACCGGGCCTGACGTCCAAGGCGATGTCGGTGGCGAGCGGTTACGCTCCGCGCGCGATCGTCGCGCCGATCGTGGGCAGCTTCTACAAGAAGCTGGGCGGCAGCTAGCCTTACTTCCGCCGCCGACGGCCGTTGCCGAACTTGACTCTGATGAGTTCGCGGATCCCGGTGTTCACCGCACTTTGCACTTCCCGATCGTGCCACAGCCTCTCCAGCAAGCCGGGCCCTTTGGGCTCCGCCGGCTCCGGCATCGGCGGCACCGGCTCGTTCGCCGGCACTGGCGGGTACTCGGACTGGGCCTGCGGCGGCTGCGGCGCCGGCTGGGCTTGCGGGCCGGGCTGAGGCCGCGCCGGCGGCTGAACCGTCTGGCCGTACTTCGCCTGCAGTGGACTGTCTTTCGCCGCTTGCGCGATCTCTTTGTCGCCGATCGACGCCATCAGCGACCGAGGCACCCGCATCCGCGTCCACGCGACGGGTGTCGGCGCGCCCTTCTCCGACAGCACGGTGACGACGGCCTCACCGATTCCCAGCGACGTCAACGCCGACTCCAGGTCGTACACATCGGTTTTCGGGTAGGTGCGGACGGTCTTGCTGAGCGCCTTCTGATCGTCCGGGGTGAACGCCCGCAGCGCGTGCTGGATGCGCGCGCCCAGCTGGGAGAGCACGTCGTTGGGCACGTCGGTGGGTAGCTGGGTGCAGAAGAACACCCCCACACCCTTGGAGCGGATCAGCTTGACGGTCTGTTCGACCTGATCGAGGAAGGCTTTCGAGGCATCGGCGAACAACAGGTGGGCCTCGTCGAAGAAGAAGACCAGCTTGGGCTTGTCGACGTCACCGACCTCCGGCAGCACCGCGAACAGATCGGTCAGCAACCACATCAGGAAGGTGGAGAAAATGACGGGGCGCAACGACTGACCGCTGAACTCCAGCAACGAAATGACCCCGCGGCCCTGCCCGTCGACGCGCAGCAGATCGTTGGGGTCAAGCTTCGGCTCGCCGAAGAACGTGTCCCCGCCCTCGCCGCCGAGGTTCACCAATGCTCGCAGGATGACGCCCGCCGTGGTCGACGACACCCCGCCGAGGTCTTTCAGGTCGGTCTTTCCCTCGTCGCTGGCCAGGTGGCTGATGACGCCCCGCAGATCGTCCAGCGTCACCAGCGGACGATTGTTCTCCTTAGCCCAGTGAAAAATCAGTCCCAGCGTCGACTCTTGAGTGGCGTTGAGCCCCAACACTTTCGACAGCAGAACCGGACCGAAGCTGGCGACGGTCGCGCGCACCGGCACGCCCACCCCGCCAGTGCCCAGCGACAGGAACTCGACGGGGAACCAGGTCGCCGCCCAGTCGTCGCCGGTGTCTTTGGCTCGGGCGGCCGTTTTGTCGTTGCCCTCACCCGGCTTGGCCAGGCCCGAGAGGTCGCCCTTGACGTCGGCCATCATCACCGCAACGCCCGCCGCGCTGAGTTGTTCGGCGATCAACTGCAGCGTCTTGGTTTTTCCGGTTCCGGTCGCGCCGGCCACCAGACCGTGCCGGTTGATCGTGGAGAGTGGGATGCGGATCTGTGCCGTCGGGTCGACAGCGCCGTCGACGACGACCGTGCCCAATTCGAGTGCATGACCGTCGACGGCATAGCCGTCGGCGATCCGGCGTGCGGGTGTCTCCGCTGATTCGGTGCTCATCGTGCTGCGCCCCCCTGTTCTCCAGTGGTTCGGCATGCGGTCCGGCAACGCTCACACTACTTCTCCGACGGAGTTGGGGGCGACGGACGACGTGAGCGCCACTTGGGCCTAATGTGAGCGCTGTGCGAGACGAGTTGGTGTGGATCGATTGCGAGATGACCGGGCTTGACCTCGGCTCGGACAAGTTGATCGAGATCGCGGCCCTGGTCACCGACGCCGATTTGAACATTCTGGGCGATGGCGTCGACGTGGTGATCCACGCCGACGATGCGGCGCTGTCCTCGATGATCGAGGTCGTCACCGAAATGCACTCGCGTTCAGGGTTGATCGATGAGGTACGGGCGTCCACCGTCGACCTGGCGACCGCCGAGGCCATGGTGCTCGATTACGTCGGCAAGCACGTCAAGCAACCCAAGACGGCGCCGCTGGCGGGCAATTCCATCGCCACCGACCGCGCGTTCATCGCGCGCGACATGCCCGCGCTGGACGCGTTCCTGCACTACCGGATGATCGACGTGAGCTCGATCAAGGAGCTCTGCCGACGCTGGTACCCGCGGATTTACTTCGGTCAGCCGGTCAAGGGGCTCGCTCACCGTGCGCTGGCCGACATTCACGAATCGATCCGCGAGCTGAAGTTCTACCGCCGGACGGCCTTCGTCGCCCCGCCGGGGCCGTCTACCAGCGAGATCGAGGCCGTGGTCGCCGATTTGGACGGCCAAACGGGCACACCGGGACCAATCGATTCGGCCCCCGAGCCACCGAGCGGTTAGTATCGAACGTCGCCGCTCGTTTCCCCGCTATCGGTGGATCGGCTCGCGGCCATGGTGGCTGTAGTTCAGTTGGTAGAGCACCAGGTTGTGATCCTGGGTGTCGCGGGTTCGAGTCCCGTCAGCCACCCCAATCGGTCGGAAGGCGTTGTCGCTTCCCGACCGCCTGGGCGTAACCGACCCAGCGAAACGCGATTCGCCGCGCTGAGGATCCCGGACGCCGGCGACGGTCCCAGGCGGTGCGCGTTCGTGATCGCACGTCAGGTGTTGGCGTTGCCCGCTTTCCACTGCGGCCAGGGCACGTTCCAGTCACCCAGTCCCTCGGTGCCCGGCAGCGTCGGCCCCACGGTGTTGATGACTTCGACGATGTCGCCGCTCTTGCTGTGGTCGTAGAACCACTCCGCATTGCTGGGGCTCACGTTCAGGCAACCGTGGCTGGTGTTGGTGTGCCCCTGCGCGCCGACCGACCACGGCGCCGAGTGCACGAACACGCCGCTGTAGGACATCTGGGTGGCCCAGTCGACTTCGGTGCGATATCCGTTGGGCGAGTTGACCGGAACGCCGTACGTCGACGAATCCATGATGATGTGCTTGAACCGGCCGCCGATGATGTAGAACCCGTTGGCGGTCGGCGTGCTGTCCTTACCCATCGACGTCGGCATGGTCTTGACCACTTCGCCGTTGACGCGCACGGTCACCGTCTTGGTGGTGTCATCGGCCGTCGAAATGACCTCGTCGCCAATGGTGAAGTGGGTCTTGACGCTGTCCTCGCCGAACATCCCGTCACCCAGGTCGACCCCGTAGGTGTTGACCGCCACATCGACCGTCGTTCCCGATTTCCAGAAATGCTCTGGGCGCCAACGTACTTCACGATTGTTGAGCCAGTAGAACGCACCCTCCACGGGCGGGTTCGTGGTGATCGTGATGGCTTTCTGCGCCGCGGCGCGGTTGGCGATGTTCTCGTCGAAGCGGATCGCCACCGGCTCCCCGACGCCGACCACATCGCCGTCGCCCGGGTTGACGTACGGCATGGTCAGGTGGGCGGGCGAGCTGGTCTGGAAGGTCATCTGCCGATTCGCCGCGCCACCCATGCCGAGCGCTTTGGCGCTCAGCGTGTAGCGCCGGTTGTAGCCGAGCTGCTCGGTGGTCGACCAGCGCAGCCCGTCGGGGCTGAGTTGGCCGCTGATCGACCTGCCGTTCTCGTTGACCATAGTGACCGATGCGAGGACGCCGTCCGCGACGCTTACCGTCACCGGCGAATCGACGGTGACGCCGACGGCGCCGTCGGTCACCGAGGCGGTGAGCTTCGGGACGAGCAGATCGGCGAACGGAGTGCCCTTGTCGAAGATCACCTTCTGCGGTGCCGCGGTGTTGCCACCGCCGCAGGCAACGCCGAACACAGCAACCGAAGCGATCGCGGCAGCCAGCCACGACCGTCGTTTGCGCAAAGGCGTCATCGGGCGACCTTCCATGAAATTTGATGTAGTTGGTCACCGCTGACCAGAAACAGTGCATGAATTGTAATGGGTTTTTGGGCGCGCGCGTGCCGCCCTCGGGGTGTCCACTATCCGGTGTCATGCGATCGTGACGAATCGCGCCGTCAGGCCATTTCAGGGGGCCGTCAGGCCGGCTGATCGACCGCGTCGTGCAGTTCTGCCTCGACGCGATCGCGGGTCGAGGCGGCTTCGACACGCGCGAGCTTGACGATGGCCGCCGCCATCACCAGGACGGCCGCCGCCAAGGCGATCATCCCGGCGCGGCCCGCGTCCAGCGTCTCGTCGAGCACAAGGACACCCAGCGCGGCCCCGACGACCGGCTGGGACACCTCGAGGGTGGGCATCGACGCGGTCAACGGGCCGGCCCGGAACGCCGACTGGCTCCAGGCCACACCGCCCACGATGACCAGGATCGCGGCGTAGAGCTCGGGGGCCCGGATCAGTGCCCATCCGCCATCGCCGAGCCGGGCGACGACCTCCTTGGCGAGCACCGCAAAGATGCCCCACAGCGAACCGGAGACAAGGGCGAACAGGACCGCGGCCGCGGCACCGCCCCAGATGCGGCCGGCCACGACGCAGGCCACCAAGAGCGGCCCGAGCACGGCGGCCACCGCGAGCCAGGTTCCAAGCGGCGCGGAAGCACGGCCCGCCTGCGGATTGCCGACAACGACGACCACGGTCACCGCGGCGGTAAGCAGGCCGGCCCACATCCACTCGGCCCCGGTCACCCTGCGGTGGAATAACCGCGCATTGATCGGCAGCGCGAACAGCAGCGAAAACATCAGCAGCGCCTGCACCAGCAGCACCGAACCCTGGCCCAGCGCGGCCGCCTGCAACCCGACGCTCCCGGCGAGCAGCAGCGCGCCCCACCACCATCGCCGGTTGCGTAGCAGGCTGGCGAACAGTTCGACGTGGCCGACCGACCGGTCCTCGATGCAGTGCGCCGCCCGTTGCTGCAGCACGTCGCCGACCGCGACGCACAGCGCGGAACTCAGCGCGAGCAGGGCGGCGATTTCCGTATTGGCCGTCATCGGCACTCCGTCCATGCCGGACGGGGTCGACGCGAATACCGTTGCGTTACAACGCACTCCGATCCATTAGCCACGGTACGTCGCGGCTTTGGTGGGCCACCTCCGGATCGAGGGCCGTTTCGGCTCGGGTACGTCGTCGTCCCATCGGCGCCGCCCCACCGCGGCGGCCGCGTCCTCACCGGTCTCGGACCGCTCCCGCAGCCACGCCAGCGGTTTGGGCGCCCACCAGGTCCACCGGCCGAGCAGATGGATGGCCGCGGGCACCAGGACCATCCGCACGAGCGTGGCGTCGGCCAGCACGGCGAGTGTCAGGCCGAGACCGAGCATTCGCATGAACGACACGTGCGCGGGGATCAACGCGGCGAACGAGATCGACATCACCAGCGCCGCGGTGGTGACGACGCGACCGATGCCGGCGATGCCCAGGGCCGTGCTTTCGTCGGTGGCGGCGCGCGCCTCCGCGGCCGTCGCCGGTGTCTCCTGAATCGCTTGCGACGCCAGCCAGTATTCGTGGATCCGCGAGACGAGGAACACCTCGTAATCCATCGCCAGCCCGAAGGCGATACAGAACAACAGCACCGGGATGTTGGCGTTCAAAGTCCCGTTGGGGGTCGTCCCCAGCGCGCCCAAATTGCCGTCCTGGAAGATCCACACCATGGCCCCGAATGCGGCCGTGAGCGACAGCAGGTTGCACACCAGCGCCTGCAGCGGCAGCACCGCGCTGCCAGTCAGCAGGAACAACAGCGTGAAGGTGATGAGGGCGATCAGACCGAACACGATGGGCAGCCGCTTGGTGATCGCGCCGACGCTGTCGCGGTTGATCTGGGCCAGCCCGGTCATCTGCACCGAGCGTCCCACCGGGCCGGTGACTTTGTGCAGTTGGTCGAGCTGCGTGTTCGAGGCTTGCGAATAGAGGGGCGCGGTGCTGGTCACGGTGAAGAACGCGCTGCCGTTGGCGGCGCCGGCGGGCGCGGCCGGCGGGCCGGCCCGGTTCCCGGCGATGAACGTCCCCGTCGGCGCGCTGACCGCTGACACGTCGCGCACGCGTGACAGCTCGGCGGCATAGCGGTCCAGGTCGGCGGGGCCCGCGCCGCGGGCGTCGGGTACCACGACGGTGACCCCGGTCCCCATTCCGTTGCCGAAATCGTTGTCCAGCATGTCGGCGACCTGACGGGCCGACGCCGACGGCGGCAGCACGCGCTCGTCGGGAAAGCCCCACTTCACGCCCAGGAACGGAACCCCTAGCAGCAGCATCAGCGCAACGACGCTCAGCCCGACCGGCAGGGCGTGGCGCAACACGAACCTCGTCGACCGATACCAGAACTGCTGCTCGAGCGGCTTGTGCGCATGATCGCGGAACGACCGTTGCCCGTGCAGGACGCGATGCAGCACCCGGCGGCCGTCCAGCGAATCCAGCCGGGAGCCCAGCAGCGCGATCGCCGCCGGGGTGACCACAACGGAAGCGATCGCCACTATCGCCGCGGTGGCCACGATGGTGTACGCCGACGACTTCAAGAACGACATCGGGAACACCGCCATCACCGCCATCGACAAGCCCACGGTGGTGGCGGAGAACAGCACCGTCCGCCCCGCGGTGGCCATGGTCCGCACCAACGCCCGCTCCCGGTCGCCGCTGCGCGCCAGCTCCTCACGGAAACGACTGATGATCAGCAGGTTGTAGTCGATCGCCAGGGCAAGTCCCATCGCGATGCTCAGGTCCAGCGCATACGTCGACACATCGGTCGCGAAGGTGATCAGCCGCAACACCGACATGGTGCAGACGATGGCGAGGGCGCCCAGCACGATCGGCAGCGCCGCCGCGACCACGCCGCCCAACACCCAGACCAGCACCGCGAAGCTCAGCGGGATCGCGATCGACTCCATCAACAGCAGGTCGCGCTCGTTCTGATCGTTGATCTGCGCATACGCCACGGCCATGCCCCCGGCACGGACTGTCACACCGTCGCGGTCGTGCGCCAATTCGTCGGTGAGCCGGCTGGCGTACTTCTGGGCGTCGTTCTCCCCGCCCTTCAGGCCGGCCACCACCATCCCGGACTTCTGGTCCTTGCTGACCAGCTGGGCGGCGGCCTGCGGTGCAGACGTCCACGCCGAGGACACGTTCAGCACCCACGGCGATCGTCGCAGGTGGTCGACGATGTCGGTGCCGACCTGGCGCGCCTGATTGCTTTGGACACCTGCCGGGGCGGTCACCACGATGAGCATCTGCTGATCGGTTTGATTGAACTTGTCACGAAGCACGTTGGTCGCCTGCGCGGACTCAGAAGTCGGGTCCTGAAAGCCCCCGCCCGACAGGCTGTTGATGACCGGAATACCGAAGACCGCGGCCCCAACCAGCACCAAAGCGGCGAGCGCGAGGATGCGGCGCGGTGCGGCGATGGCGAGGCGGGTCAGTGCATGCAGCATCCTCGGTCCCTTCATCGCTAATCCCCGGCCGTACCCCCTATACCCGAACGATGCCGACTAACCCACCCGCTGCGCCGATTGCCCGTATCGACCGGACCGCCGGCGACGTTTGGCAATCCAGCACTCGGGTATCGAACGAAAAGGGCGCATCCAGTGAGCCATTCGCTGTGCGAGCGCCGTTCTGGCTGGGCGATAAGCGGATTGGATGACGATGAACGCGACGGACAACGCCATCAAGACGAGACATCCCACGGAACAGGATCTGCCGGCGATATTCGCGAATCAGGCTCGCACTTTCGGCGATCCGATTGACCAGCGCGATATCGAAGCGTGGAAACGCCGCGTCGACGTCGACAACATGCTGGTCGCCGAGGACTTCTCCGATCCGCAACGGTCATTCTTGGTCGGGTCGTCCATCATCTACCCCACGCAGCTGACAGTGCCGGGCGGCGCCAGGTTACGAGCCGCGTGGTTGACGATGATCGCCGTCGCGTCAACGCATCAGGGCAAGGGAGTGTGGGGGCAGCTCAGCGCACAGGGGCTGGGGATTCTCATCGAGCGCGGCTATCCGATCGTCTTCGGGGCGCCGACCCAGACCGCGATGTACGACGGCTTCGGTGCGGGTGTCGCGAGCTACCTCCGCAGCTACTCCGTCGACCGCCGCTTCGCGAAGCTGCGAAACAAACCGAGCGAGATGCGGGCTCGCGAGATCGGCGCTGACGAAGCGAAAAGCCTTGTGCCGGAAATCTACCAACGCTGGTGCGACACGACGTCTGGCGCCGTCGACCGCGACGACGCTTGGTGGGCAGACTATTTGGAGGACCGGCCGACGCAGCGCGGAAACGGAACCGCGTTGAACTACACCATCCATCCGGACGGCTTCCTGACATACCGCGTGGTCGGCGACTCGAACCACGGCTACCGACCCCCGTTGGGGACGGTGGTCGTCGAGGACTTCTGCCCCATCACCGACGAGGCTCACACCGAGCTGCTTCAGACATTGTTGGTCTTGGAGATGTTCGACACGGTTGAGATCGACGTGCCGGTCGACGATCCGCTGCCGCTCAAGCTCACCGACCCCCGGGCCGCGGAAACCACCGGCGTGAACGACTTCCTCTGGGTGCGGATCAACGACGTGGCCGAGGTGCTCGGTACCCGGGCCTACGCCGCCGACATCGAGATCGTGCTGGAAGCCGACGACCCGCTGGGCCTGGCCGGCGGCCGTTTCCTGCTACAGGCGCGCGACGGCGTCGGAAAGTGCACGCCGCATGACGGGCCCGTCGACGTCAAGATCGGTCTTGCCGATCTGGCCACGATCTACATGGGCGCGCACAGCGCCTCTGAACTCCTCCGGGCGGGCCGGATCACGGAACTGCGGCCGGGCGCGATACCCGATCTGGATGCCGCCTTCAGCACCGACCGGGCACCGTTCTGCGGAACGCTGTTCTGAGTACGCTGCGCCGCAGGTCATTTCGTCGGTCGAGGGCACCGGAGCGTCCAGGCGGGGCCTACCATCCCCTCGGCGGCTATGATGGAGGGGATTCTGGGGATTTCACGCCGCGGCAGAACGCCTGTTATTGTCGCGTACGCGGTCTCGACCGCCGAAAGCGCCGTTAGCTCAGTTGGTAGAGCAGCTGACTCTTAATCAGCGGGTCCGGGGTTCGAAACCCTGACGGCGCACCATTGAAAATCCCGGGGCGGCGGTCGGCCGCCTCCGTTCAGCGAGATGCGCAGGAGTTGGCGCTCCCCACTTTTTCGACGCAATTCGGCCGCCGCGCGGATGATCCTGCAGGTAGCTTCTCCTTCACAGCAAATGCCTCTGGAAACGAGCCGCGTCGAAGGAGCCGCAAATGGGGTTCATCCAGCCGAATCTGCCCATCGTCGACATGGCCGAATGGAGCAAGCAGAGCCGCGCCCAGCGGATCTTGCCGATGGTGCGCCACATCGCCGAGAACGGCTTCGGCACCCCGCTGGTGATGCATGTGATGTACGGCGTGAAGATCGCGCTGTACATCCTGGGCGGCTGGGTGTTCGGGTGGTGCACGACGGGCATCGGCAGCTTCACCGGCGTCGCCGCCTGGTGGTCGGAACCGATCGTGTTCGAGAAGGCCGTGCTGTACACGATGCTGTTCGAAGTCATCGGCCTGGGATGCTGCTTCGGACCACTGGCCGGCCGCTACTTCCCGCCGATGGGATCGATTCTGTACTGGCTGCGGCCGGGCACCATTCGGTTGCCGCCGTGGCCCGATCGGGTGCCGATGACCAAGGGCAGCGTCCGCAGCCCGGTCGACGCGGCGCTCTACGGCGCCCTGCTGGTGTTGCTCGCCATCGCGCTGGTGTCCGACGGCACCGGCCCAATCCCCGCGCTGCACACCGAGATTGGTGTGCTGGCGCCCTGGCACACCGTCGCGATCCTGGCGGTGCTGGCCGTCGTCGGGCTGCGCGACAAGGTGATCTTCCTGGCCGCTCGCGGCGAGGTCTACGCGCCGCTGGCGCTGGTGTTCCTGTTCGCCGGTGCGGACTCCATCATCGGGGCCAAGGTGGTCTTCATGGTGATCTGGCTGGGGGCCGCCACGTCAAAACTCAACCGGCACTTCCCGTTCGTGATCTCGACGATGCTGGCGAACAACCCATTCATCCCCTCCGGCCCGCTGAAGCGGTCGATGTTCAAGCGCTATCCGGACGACCTGCGACCCAGCGCATTAGCGGGTTTCATCGCCCACTTCTCCACCGCCGTGGAGGGCCTGGTGCCGCTGGCGCTGCTGTTCTCCCACGGCGGCTGGCCGACGGCCGTCGCCGCGTTCGTGATGATCGTCTTCCACCTGAACATCCTGCTGGCCTTCCCGATGGGTGTCCCCCTGGAGTGGAACGTGTTCATGATCTTCGGGGTGTTGTCGCTGTTCGTCGCGCATGCCCGCCTCGGCCTGGCTGACCTGGCCAACCCCGTGCCGGTGGCGATCCTGTTCGTGGTCATCGCCGGGATCGTCGTCGTCGGAAACCTCTACCCGCGCAAGGTGTCCTTTCTGCCCGGCATGCGATACTACGCGGGCAACTGGGACACCACCGTGTGGTGCGTCAAGCCCTCATGCGACGAAAAGTTCCGGACGGGCTCCCGCGCGCTCGGACCGATGCAACACCTGCAGCTCGAGCGCCTCTACGGCTCCAAAGAGGCCACCCTGGTTCCGCTGCACCTCGCCATGGCGTTTCGGGGGATGAACACCCACGGGCGCGCGCTGTTCACGCTGGTGCACCGCGCGCTGGCCGGATTCGACGAGGACGACTACAACCTCTGCGAGGGCGAGGTGCTGTGCTCGATGGTGCTCGGGTGGAACTTCGGCGACGGGCACATGCACAACGAATGCCTCATCGAGGCGCTCCAGGAGCGCTGCAAATTCCAGCCCGGCGACGTGCGGGTGGTGATTCTCGACGCGCAGCCCATCCACATCCAGCGACAGGAATACCGGCTGGTCGACGCGGCGACCGGCGAGTTCGAGCGCGGCTATGTCGACGTCGACGACATGGTCACGACGCAGCCCTGGGCCGACGACATTCCGGTGCACGTGCAAAGCGGCACGGGCGCCGGCATGGCGTGACGAGTCAGCGGTTGCGCACCCGGTGCACCACCACCACGACCACGAGGACACCGACGCCGGCCAGAGTCACCGTCACCGCCGGCTTCTTGACGAACTCGATCGCCTTCGCCTTCAGGTCGTCGGCGAGGCGGCGCGGGTTGGCCCGCACGGCGAGTGTGTCGACGGTGGCCGCCAGCTGGTCGCGGGCGACGTCGATGTCGCGCTTGATGGCCTCGGGGTCCCGGTCCGCCACGTGTCTGTCCTCCCAGTCGGCCTGATGCACCTGACGCACTACCCTAGATCAGCTGGTGATAACCCCCACGCTCCGGTGAACAGAAAGGGGCCCAGAAATTGGCCGAGACCACGCGGCTTGCGCCGGGCGACAAAGCGCCCTCGTTCAGCCTGCCCGATGCCGACGGCAACAAGGTGTCGCTGGCCGACTACAAGGGGCGTCGCGTCATCGTGTACTTCTACCCGGCGGCCTCGACGCCCGGCTGCACCAAGCAGGCCTGCGACTTCCGCGACAACCTGCACGAACTCAGCGACGCCGGTCTGGAGGTCGTCGGCATCTCCCCCGACAAGCCGGAGAAACTCGCGAAGTTCCGCGACGCGGAAAAGCTGACGTTCCCGTTGCTGTCGGATCCCGACCGCAAGGTGCTGACGGCCTGGGGCGCCTACGGCGAGAAGCAGATGTACGGCAAGACCGTGCAGGGCGTGATCCGTTCGACCTTCGTGGTCGACGAGAAGGGCAAGATCGCCGTCGCGCAGTACAACGTCAAGGCCACCGGCCACGTCGCCAAACTGCGCCGCGACCTTTCCGTCTGAACCGCCAGCGTTACTCGGTTACGCGGCGCACTGTGCCAGGCCGGCTTCACCCGTGCCCGTCGTGGTCTTGGTGTCCTTCACCGACCCGTTGACGGTGATCGTGCAGGTCGTCTTTTGACCGGTTGGGTTCGCCGCGACGGTCAGGACCGCCGGGGAACTGGTGTCCTTGCTGGTGAACGAAAGAGACCAGGGCACGGGCTGATTGGTGACGATCTGCATTTGGCCCGTCGCGTCTATGTAGGACACCGCCGCCAACGGGGCGTCCGAGGTCACGGTGTACACGACCGCATCGCCCGGCGCGGCGACCGCACCCGGTGCGGTCATCAGCGACGCTGAGACCAGTAGTGCGGAGACCGCGGAAAACTGCGCCTTCATCAGTTGCTCCCTTCTGCCCCCGCTGACCCGTACTTTGCACTCGTCGTGGCCTCCCGGCAACTTCACACCACGGCAGCCCCGAGCCCAATACGAAGGTTGGGATCGGTAGCCGCAAGCGAACGTCAAGAATTTCGCAAGTGATTCGCCGTAGCGTACGGCGCGATCGGCAGCAAAGGATTCTGGAATGAACACACCACTCGGGCGGATCATCGCGACGGCGATGATTTCTGGCGCCGTAGTGGCGGCCACCATGGGCTTGGCCGCGCCCGCCCAAGCTACGCCGTCCTACTGGCATTACTGCCCCGGCCAGAAATGGGGATACACGGTTCCGATACCGCCCGGCTTCGACCTGAGTGTTTGTCATTGGTTTGCGGTGACCACCGACAGCACCCCGTCGGGCCCGGTGTATCACTTCCGGGAGGCTGACCCGTCCGAGGTGCCCCCACCGTCACCCGGCTTCCCCTGGCCGTAACGGTCAGGCCGACGCCGGTGATCAGGGACGACCATTGCACTCTGCGCGGGCCGAGGCGGATCATTTAGCCGTGGACGCGGACGACCCCGAGCAATACATTCGCGACCTTGAGCACGGCTCGGGCAAGTCGCCGGGCGCGCCGCAGCCGTTCGAGGCGTCCAGCGGCGGACAGTTCGGCGGCCCAGGCAATTTCGGCGACCTGGCGAAACTCGCGAATACGCCGCGAGGAAAGTTGATCCTCGGGATGTGCGCGGTCGTGGCGGCGGTGGCGGTCGCATTTTTCTTGAGTCACGCCGGCACCACCGTGCAGGGGAATCTGGTGATGATCAATAGCGGCGCCAAGGACACGATCGACTGCAACAACGGCGACCTGAAGCTGGACGGCGACAACAACACCTACACCGTCACCGGCCACTGCGAACGGCTCGAGATCTTCGGCAGCGGGAACCACGTGGCCGCCGACAGCGCCGACACCATCGACGTTTTCGGCGACGACAACGCGGTGACCTACCACTCGGGCTCACCGAAGATCGAAAAGACGGGAAACAACAACGCCGTAGCCCAGCGACGGTGAAGCGGTTCGTCCGTAGGGGCCGTCGTCAGGCCAGTTTGGCCAGCAGCAGCGCCTCGGCTATGGCGGCGCGTTCCAGCACACCCAGGTGCAAACTCTCGTTGATGCTGTGCGCCTGGGTGCCGGGATCCTCGACGCCGGTGACCAGGATCTTGGCTTGTGGGAACGCGTCGGCGAACTCGGC
Organism: Mycobacterium sp. E1386; assembly: GCF_001672745.1. Taxonomy (NCBI): domain Bacteria; kingdom Bacillati; phylum Actinomycetota; class Actinomycetes; order Mycobacteriales; family Mycobacteriaceae; genus Mycobacterium; species Mycobacterium sp. E1386. The sequence continues at coordinate 19,390 of NZ_LZKH01000175.1, read as the reverse complement.
GATGAACGGGATGGAGCCGCCCATGCCCATGTCGATGGGTTCGGTGCCCCACGCCTGCCGGAAGGCCGCTCGCGCGGCGTCGTACACGGGGCCGCTGGCGTCGATGGCGTAGGGTTCGCCGACGTCGCCGCGGGTGATGCTGATCCGCGCGCCCCATGGAACATGTTTATGCAGATGCGACGTCAACGCGTCCAGGTGCGCCTCGGCGTCACCGCCCGGCGCGACCCGCATGCTGATCTTGGCGCGGGCCCGCGGGATCAGTGTGTTCGACGCCTTCTCGATGGGCGTGGTGTCGATGCCGATCACGGTGATCGCGGGCTTGGCCCACAGCCGCTGGGGCGCCGAACCCGAGCCGATCTCGGACACCCCGTCCAGCAGCCCGGAATCGGCGCGGACCCGTTCGGGCGGGTAATCCACCGCGGCGGCGGCACTTTCGTGCAGGCCGGCTACAGCCACGTTGCCGTCGTCGTCGTGCAGGCTCGCCAGCAGCCGCACCAGCACGCTCAGCGCATCGGGGACCACACCGCCCCAGATACCGGAGTGCAGGCCGTGATCGAGCGTGGCTACCTCGACGACGCAGTCGACCAGGCCACGCAGCGAAACCGTAAGCGCAGGAATGTCGGTGCTCCAATTGTCCGAGTCGGCGATGACGATCACGTCGGCGGCCAGCGCGTCGCGGTGAGCAGCCAGCAAGCGGCCCAACGACGGCGAGCCGGATTCCTCTTCACCCTCGACGAAAACGGTCACACCGACCGGCGGTTGACCGCCGTGCGCCCGGAATGCGGCCAAATGCGTTGCAATGCCTGCCTTGTCGTCGGCGCTGCCGCGGCCGTAGAGTCGCCCGCGGCGTTCGGTGGGCTCGAAGGGCGGCGACGCCCACTGGCCGGCATCGCCTTCGGGCTGCACGTCGTGGTGGGCATACAGCAGCACGGTCGGCGCGCCCGGCGGTGCGGGATGCCGCGCGATGACCGCGGGGGCGCCGTCCTCGCTGACGATCCGCACATCACCAAATCCGGCCTGCGCCAACAGGTCCGCCACTGCCCGCGCGCTGCGGTGCACCTGGTCGCGCCGGGCCGGGTCGGCCCACACCGATTCGATGCGCACCAAGTCGTCGAGGTCGCGGCGCACCGACGGCAACACCTCGCGGACGCGTTCGACAAGATCGCTCATGGTCTCGAGGCTAGTCGGAGGTCGTCTCCAGGATCGCCACCGCGGCCGCAGTGTCCCCCTCGTGCGTCAGCGACACGTGAATCGTCACGTCGGCCAGATGTTTGGCGATGTCGCCACTCAACCGCACCCGGGGCCGCCCCCACATGTCGGTGACCACCTCGATGTCGCGGTGGATGTCCTCCGGCAGCACGGGCCGTTGCGCGAAGCGGGATCCCGACCAGGCCTTGATCACCGCCTCTTTCGCCGCCCACCGGGCCGCCAGGTGGCGCGCCGCGAACGAACTCTTGTCCGAGGCGTCTCGGCGCTCACCCGGCGTGAATGTCTCGGAGAAGACGGTTCCCGGCTGGTCGACCTGCTCGGCGAAATCAGGGATGGAGACGACGTCGATCCCCACACCGACAATTCCCATGGGTCGCCAGGCTAACGGACGGTCGAAGACGTCATCCGGCCGAGACCTCGTAGGCCTCGCCGTCACCCAGCCGCGACGCCGGGTTCAGCAGCATCGCCGCCTCCTGGCGCTTCTCCGGTGCGTCATGGTCGAAGCGACGACCCGACGGCCGCTCGTACATCGGCGCGCCGCCGGCGATGGCCGATGCCAACCGGCGCTGACCGGCCAGCAGCCGCGCCTCCGCACGCCGCTGGTAGTCGGCGCGCTGATCGGCGTCCAGCGAGGCGATGAACGCCTGCGGGTGCACCAGCGCCACGAGTCCGGAGACGTGGCCGAACCCGAGGCTGGTCAGCATCCCCGCCTTGAGCGGGAACTTCTCGCCGAGCCGCAGCGTCTCGCGCACCCAGACGAAGTGGGCCGACCCGGCCAGTTCGTCGTCGACACAATCCAGGCTGCGGTTGGGTGGGATCACCCCGTCGCGCAACATCTGGCACAGGCCCATCATCTGGAATACCGCGGCGCCGCCCTTGGCGTGGCCGGTCAGGCTCTTCTGCGACACCACGAACAGCGGGGCGCCCTCGGAGCGGCCCAGCGAGTCCGCCAGCCGCTCGTGCAGCTCGGTCTCGTTGGGATCGTTGGCCAGTGTGGATGTGTCGTGCTTGGAGATCACGGCGATGTCGTCGGCGCCGACGCCGAGCTTGGCCAGCGAGCGTGCCAGCGCCGATTCCCTGCCGCCGCGGCCGGCGCCCAGGGCGCCCAGGCCCGGGGCCGGGATCGAGGTGTGCACGCCGTCGGCGAACGACTGCGCGTAGGCCACCACGGCCAGCACCGGCAGACCCATCTTGAGGGCCAGGTCGCCGCGGGCGAGCAGGATGGTGCCGCCGCCCTGCGCCTCGACGAACCCGAGCCGGCGCCGGTCGTTGGGCCGGGAGAACTTCGAGTCCTCTATGCCGCGGCCGCGCATCATGGAGGTGTCGGCCGTGGCCGCCATGTCACCGAAACCGATGATCGCTTCCAGCGTCAGGTCGTCGAATCCACCGGCCACCACCAGTTCGGCCTTGCCGAGGCGGATCTTGTCGACGCCCTCCTCGACCGACACCGCCGCGGTCGCGCACGCACCGACCGGGTGGATCATCGCGCCGTAACTGCCGACGTAGCTCTGAATGACGTGCGCGGCAACGACATTCGGCAGCACTTCCTGCAGGATGTCGTTCGGCTTGTTCCGGCCCAGCAGGTTGCCGTGATACATGGTCTGCATCGACGTCATGCCGCCCATGCCGGTGCCCTGGGTGCTGGCCACCAGGCCGGGGTGCACCCACCGCATCAACTCGGTCGGGGTGAATCCCGAAGACAAGAACGCGTCGACGGTCGCGACGATGTTCCACAGCGCCACCCGGTCGGTGGAGCTGGCCATGTCCTGGCTGATGCCGTACACGGTCGGGTCGAACCCGGTGGGGATTTGCGCCCCGACGACCCGTGACAGCTTCGTCTTGCGCGGCACGCGAATCTCGGTGCCCGCCTTGCGCGTGACCTGCCAGTCGCTGGAGTCGGGGACCGGCCGCACCACGGTGTGTTCGGGATCGAACTCGACGAACGCGCGAGCGTCGGCCTCCGACGAGACGACGAAGGTGAAGTCCTTGTCCAGGAACACCGACACCAGCAACGGCGACGCGTGATCGGGGTCAATAGCGCCGTCATCGACGAACTCGCGAATGCCGACCCGCTCGACCACGGTGTCGTGGTAGCGCTCGACCAGCTCGGCTTCGTCCACCAGGTCGCCGGATTCCGTGTCGTACCAACCCGGTTGGGGGTCGTCCTCCCAGCGGATCAGCCCGGTGGTCCAGGCCAGTTCCAGGACGCCGGCGGCGGAGAGTTCGTTGTCGACCTCCATCTCGAATCGGGTGCGCGACGAACCGTACGGGCCGATCTCGGCGCCGCCGACGATCACCACCAGGTCGGCCGGGTTGACGTCCAGGTCGTCCCACTGCGGGGGCGGCGCCGGGGTGAAGCCGCGCGGCGGCGACGGCAGCGCGGCGATGGTGCCTTCGGCCGCCGCGTCGTCCGTGGCCTGCTCGCCCGACGTGGCCTGCTCGCGGGCCTTGGCGGCCAGTTCGGCCATGTCGAGGTTGGCCTCGGCGAGGCCGCCGGTCAGGTCCGCTTTGATCGGCGCGCCGGCCGCGGCGACCTTCGACTCGACGTCGCAGAGGTCCAGCAGCATGGCCGCCATCTCGTCGGTGGAGTAGGTGGTGACGCCGGCCTCCTCCACGGCCTCGACGATGGCGTCGTTGTGGCCCATCAACCCGGTGCCGCGGGTCCAGCCGATCAGCGCGTGCGCCAGGCTGACCCGGGCGGCCCAGGAGGTCTCGGCGTGCCAGCGGCTCACCAGTGCGTCCAGGGCCGACTTGGCCTCGCCGTACGCGCCGTCCCCGCCGAACATTCCGCGGTTGGGCGAACCGGGCAACACGACGTGCAGCCGCGACGCGATGTCGCGCTCGGCGCCGATCTTGGACAGCCCGCCGATCAACCGCTGCACCGCCCACAGCAGCACCTTCATCTCCATCTCGGAGCGCGACCCGGCCTCCGACAGGTCGCCCGCGACGCGAGGCGCCGCGAACGGGAACAGCAGCGTGGGAGTCTGCGCGTCCTTGATGTGAATGGATTGCGGCCCAAGGCTTTCGGTCTGCTCCGTGCCGATCCATTCGACCAGGGCATCGATATCGGAGTAGGACGCCATGTTGGCTGCGACGACCCAGAGCGCCGCACCGTATCGGGCGTGGTCGCGGTAAAGCCCGCGGTAGAAGGCCAGCCGCTCGTCGTCGAGCTTGGACGTCGTGGCGATGACGGTCGCACCGCCGTCAAGCAGCCGGGCGACGACCGACGCCGCGATCGAACCCTTCGAAGCGCCTGTCACCACGGCAACTTCGTTGCTGTAGGGGCCGGGATCGGGGTTCTCGGCGCCCGCCGCGATGCGGCCGTACAGCGACGCGTGAATCTGGCGACCGGCGGCCAGCGATTTGCCTTGCCACCAGGTGGCCTGGGTCGCGACGACATGGCCTGCGCCCTCGAACCTTTCGGACAGGCTCTTCCACTGGGCGTCGATGTCACCCTCGTCGGTCAGCCAGAGCTTGACCAGGTCCTCCCGGGCGCTGGCCCACCGGTCGTCGAACACGACGGCCTTCTTGGCGTCGAAAGCCGGCGCCACCAGGCGGGGCCAGTCCGCGCCGAGTTCGGCGGTGACCAGGTCGATGAGCTCGGCGTCGGTGGCCGCCGGCGCCGCACTGACCGGGTCGTCGTGGCCCAGCTGGCCCAGGATCAGGCGGGCCGCCGAAGCGAGCACCCCGTCGCGACCGGTTATCTGATCGGTGAATTCGCTCAACGCGGCCGCGTCGACGGTCGCGCCGCCGCCGCCACCCGATGATGGCAGCGCCACCGAGATGCCCCGGCGCGCGGCGACGGAGGTGACCGCGGCGTCGATGACCTTGTCGACCGAGGCGGCATCGGCCAGCGCACCCTCGTGCAGGTGGCCCATGGCGCCGCCGCGCACGCTGGTGCCCTCGCGGGTCCCCAGCGCCACTTCGACCGTGACGTGCTTGGCCCAACCGTCGCCGAGCTCCCACGTCTTCTTGACCCGCTCGGCGATGGCGCCGGGCCGCTTGCCCGAGGGTCCGAGCACCGTGCGCAGCTGGTCGTTGATCGCGTCGGAAAGCACTGGGCCGAAAGGCTTGTACGTGCGCGCGAGCTTGGTCACCTGCGACCGCAGGCCGGCCAGGTCGGCCTCGGCGGCGCCGTCGATGGCGCCCAGGTTCAACTCCGAACCGAGGTCCACCAGCAGCTGGTTGCGCCGCGACGACGCGCCGTCGGTGATGGACTCGATGGAGTCCAGCTCCTCGATCTGGTCGATGCGCATCTTGGCCGACAGCGCGATCAACGCCAGGGTGGCGTCGGCGGCGTCGAACCCGATGTCGTCGGGGCGGGGGCCCGAAGACGCGGCAGCGGGTGCCGGTGCGGCCGGTGCGGCCTCCACGGAGGTCGCCCCCTCGGCCGCCTCGGCGGCCGGTTCGTCGGCCTCGGGCTCCGGCTCGGGGTCGGTGTCGGTTGCGAACAGCACCGCGGCATCGCGCTCGGCGTTTAGCACTTCCACTGTGCTGTGGGCATATTCGGGAAGCTTGAGGGTGTTGGTGGCCAATCCGGCGACGGTCGGCGCTGACTTGACGCCGATCTCGACGAACCGCTCCACGCCCAGACCGCCCGCGGCCTCTTCGGTGAAGAGGAGATCCTGGGTCTCGATCCAGCGCACCGGGCTGGCGAACTGCCATGCCAGCAGCTCGATCAAGACGATGCGCGCCATGTCGTTGCGGCGCTCTGCCAGCCAGGTGTCGTAGTCGGCGAGGATCTCGTCGAGCGGCTCGGCGGGTACCAGGTCACGGATCTCCTGGATGAAATCGCGGTCCAGGGTGAACGGGCGTGGCACCAGGTTGGGAATGTAGCGCCCGATGATGACGTCGGGATTCTTGTCCCGGGGCATGACGCGCTCGAGCGAGCGGCGGAATTCGGCGACCCCGACGCGCAGCACCCGCGAGTGGAACGGCACGTCGATGCCGGGCACCAGGATGAACGAGCGCTTGCCGCCGGTTTGCTCGCGACGGCGCTCCACCTCGGCTTCCAGCTCTTCCAGACCGCGTACCGTGCCCGCGATCGCATACTGCGAACCACGCAGGTTGAAGTTCACGATCTCCAGGAATTCCCCGGTGCGGTCGGCGATTTCGGCGACGAACGCGGGCACCTCGTCATCCGGCAGGTCGATCTGCGACGGCCGGATCGCCGCCAGCCGGTAGTTGGAACGGCCCAGCTCGTCGCGCGGCACGATGTCATGCATCTTGGAGCCGCGGTGGAAAACCGTCTCCAGCAACGCTTCCAGTTCGTAGATGCCGGTGACGCAGGCCAGCGCGGTGTACTCCCCGACGGAGTGGCCGCAGGCAATGGCATCTTCGACGAACGCACCCTGCTCGCGCATCTCGGCGACCTGCGCCGCCGCCACGGTCGCCATCGCGACCTGGGTGAACTGCGTCAGGTACAGCACGCCCTCGGGATGGTTGTAGTGCACGCCGCTGGCGATGATGCTGGTCGGGTTGTCGCGCACCACGTGCAGCACCGAGAAGCCCAGCGTGTCGCGGGTGAACTTGTCGGCTTTGTCCCACACCTTGCGGGCGGCCTTGGACCGGGCGCGCACATCCATGCCCATGCCCTTGTGTTGAATCCCCTGGCCGGGGAAGGCATACACCGTGTGCGGGGAGGCCAGTCGGGCCGTTGCCGACATCACCAGGTCGGATCCTATGCGGGCGGAGACATCCAAAACCTCTGCGCCCTGGTCGATTCCGACGCGCTCGACGCGGAAGTCGACCTCGTCACCGGGGCGCACCATGCCCAGGAACCGCGCGGTCCAGCCGACCAGCCGGGCCGGCGGCCGGGCCTGTCCGTCGGTGGCGGTCACCGCGTGCTGCGCGGCCGCCGACAACCACATGCCGTGCACGATGGGCGATTCCAGGCCGGCCAGCAGGGCGGCGGGCCGGTCGGTGTGGATCGGGTTGTGGTCACCGGAGACCACGGCGAACGGTCGCATGTCGACCGGGGCGGTCAACCGGACGTCGCGGCGGCGGCGGCGCGGGGTGTCGGTCGCGTTCTCCGACACCGCGCCGCCGGCGCGCACCGGCTCGGTGAGTTCGGCCGCACCCGTGCGGCCAAGGATGGCGAACCGCTCGTCGAGGGTGGCGATCGTCGCGCCGTGGGCGTCGGCGATCGTCACCGCGACGCGGACGACGCGGCCCATGTCCGTGTCGATAGCCGGCGAAGCCGTTGCGGTGACGGTCAATTCGGCCGCGGCCTTGGGCAGCGCGCCCACGACGTGGGCTGCGTGGTCGAGGTGGACCAGACTCAGCAGACCCTCCACGACCGGGACGCCGGCGTCGGTGACCGCCGAGCCGATCGCCGCGAAGACCGCGGGCCAGCACAGGCCGACCAGCGCGTCGGGCACGGTGGTGAGACCGGGCGCCAACGGCTCGCCGAAGGTGGCGGTGACCCCGGTGTGGTCGGCGACCCGCTCGGGGTCCCAGTCAACCGCCACGGTGGCGGTCCCGTCGACGACCGCGGGCAGGAATTCCGGCCCGTCGACTCCGGCGGCGATGGCCAGCACCGCGCGCATGGCGGTCGCGGCATCTTCGGTGGACACCACGGGGGTGCCACCGTCAATCGTGTTGGGAGGCAACGTGAACGGGATGTCGATCCAGATGCCCGACACCGGGACACTCAGCACCACTCGGTCGCCGTCGACCTCAAGCCGCGCCCCGGTGAACGAGTGCGTGGCACGACGGCTTTCGGGGCCGTCATGCACGAGCCAGTCGGCGGGGTCGGCGATTCGGTGGACCGGGTTGATCGCGGTGCGGCCGGCCCACTGCACGTCGGGGGCGTCGAGCACGACCGCGAGCGGCCCGGTCACGTCGGGGCGACCCAGCCGACGCGATGCGACGGGCCGGGGTTGCCCACCGGAGGACAACACCTCGTCAACGGCGGTCTGCTCGAAGCGGTCCAGCAATTCACCGACGGGCTCGTCCATGCGGGTGATGCCGGCCACGGCCGCGGTGCCCGGGATGATGCACACCTGGTCGGCGTCGTAGCGGGCATCGTGCGCCTGCCACAGCGAGTCACTGCGCCACCAGCGCCGCACGTCCTTGTCGATGACCGGCACGAAGTTGACCGGCTTACCCAGCGTCTTGCACAGGGTGACGAAGAATGGGACGTCGGCCGGGTGCAGCTGCACGGTCTCGGCGTCGGGGTATGCCGCAAGCAGCGTGGCGATGGCCTGCTGGGGACTTTCCAGTAGCGCGAGGTCATCGAACAGCGTCTCGATCGGGCCGAAGTCGTTGGCGTGCAAACGGGCTTCGGCGCGCTGCAGCATCTGCTGGAACCGGTCGCGCCAGGTGTCGGCCAGCCACGGGCTGCCCGGTGCGGCGGTGTCGGCGGTGGAGTTGCCCTCACCGATGGTCAGCTCGACGTAGCGCTGCAACCACTGCAAGTACGTCATGTCGGCGACATCGCCGAAGTACGGCTTGGCGGTGTTGGCCATCGCCGCGATGATCTCGTCGCGACGCTCGGCGACGGCCTCGGCGTCACCGGCGACCTCGTCGAGCAGCCGCCCGCAGCGCGAGGCGCTGTTGTCGATCTCGTGAATGTCGGCACCCAGCTGGCTGCGGCTGGAAGCCATGCCGCCCACGGCTTTTCCGGCGCCGACCCACTGTTCGGTCCCTTGCGTCTCGACCAGCATCCGCTTGACCGACGGCGACGTGGTGGCCTCCTTGGTCGCCATCGCCGCGGTGCCGACCAGGATGCCGTCGATCGGCATCAGGGGGAAGCCGTAGGCCTGCGCCCACCGCCCGGACAAGTACTCGGCCGCCCGCTCGGGCGTGCCGATGCCGCCGCCCACGCAGACGGTGATGTTGGGGCGCGACCGCAACTCCGAATACGTTGCCAGCAGCAAGTCGTCGAGGTCTTCCCACGAGTGGTGGCCACCGGCGCGGCCACCCTCGATGTGCATGATCACCGGCTTGGTGGGCACCTCGGTCGCGATGCGGATGACCGAGCGGATCTGTTCGACCGTGCCGGGCTTGAACACGACGTGGCTGATGCCGACGTCGTTCAATTCCTCGATGAGCTCGACGGCATCCTCGAGGTCCGGGATGCCGGCACTGATCACCAGACCGTCGATCGCCGCGCCGGACTGACGCGCCTTCTGCACCAAGCGTTTTCCGCCGACCTGCAGCTTCCACAGATACGGGTCGAGGAACAGCGCGTTGAACTGATACGTGCGGCCGGGCTCGAGCAGTGTGGCGAGCTCATCGACGCGACCGGCGAAGATCTCCTCGGTGACCTGCCCGCCGCCGGCGAGCTCGGCCCAGTGCCCGGCGTTGGCCGCGGCGGCGACGATCTTGGCGTCGACGGTGGTCGGGGTCATGCCCGCCAGCAGGATCGGCGAGCGTCCCGTCAACCGGGTGAACTTGGTCGAGAGCTTGACCCGGCCGTCGGGAAGGCGAACGACCGTGGGGGCGTAAGTGGACCAGGCCCGCGCCACCTCGGGGACGGCCCCGACGGTGAAGAGGTTGCGCTGCCCGCCGCGGGTCGCGGCGGGCACGATGCCGACACCCAGGCCGCGGATCACCGGCGCGGTGAGCCGGGTCAGGATGTCGCCGGGTCCCAGGTCGAGGATCCAGCGCGCACCGGCCTCGTGCACGCGGTTGATCTCCTCGACCCAGTCGACACGCCGCACCAGGATGGCTTCGGTCAGTTCACGGGCCAGCGCGACATCGAGTCCGACCTTTTCGGCCCAGCCGCCGACGATGTCGATGCCGTCGGCCAGCCGGGGGGTGTGGAAGCCGACCTCCACCTGCACCGGATCGAAGACCGGCGAGAAGACGTCCCCGCCGCGGAGCTTGTTCTTGCGGTCGGCCTCCTCCTTCTCCGAGATCTGCCGGCAGTAGAGCTCGAACCGGGACAGCTGCTCGGGTGTGCCGGTGATGACGACCGAGCGCCGGCCGTTGCGAATGGACAGCACCGGCGGCAGCACGGTGCGGACGTCTTGCGCGAACTCGTCGAGCAGCCGGCTGATGCGCTCGGGGTCGGCGTTGGTCACCGACACCATGGGCGGGCGGTCGCCGAGCACGGAGATGCCGCGCCTGCGGGCGACCAGCGTCCCGGCCGCGCCGATGAGCTGGGCCATTGCCAGCAGCTCTGCGTCGCGGGAGCCCGCGGCTTTGAGCGCCTCGACGGCGAGCACCCCTTGCGAGTGTCCGGCGACGGCCACCGGCGGGGTGGTTTTCAGGTCCATGCCTTGGCGGGCCAGCGCGCGCACGGCCGCGATCTGGGTGAGCAGTACGCCGGGGATGGACACCGCGGCGGACGTCAGGTGCTTGTCCGATGGGACCGGATCCTCGGCCGCCAGTGCGCGGACCCAGGAGAGCGGCTCGAAACCGATCGGACGCACCACCACCAGTTCTTTGGCGACGGGCTCGAGCAGCAGTTCCACCTCACCGGCCAGCGTTGCCAGGTCGGATTCGATGCCGGCCGACGACACCAGTTCTTCGAGGGTTTCCAGCCAGGCGCTGCCCTGGCCGCCGAACGCAACGGCGTACGGCTCGCCGGCCGTCAGTCGGTCGACCAGAGCATGGGCGGTGTGCGGTGCGTTTGGATCGCGCTCAGCGGACACCTCATCGTGCTCGTGGATCGTCACGTCTGTATCTCCCTCAATGCGTCATGTACGTCTTACGTATCAGTGCGTTCAGCCGGTCCGAAGGGGACAGGAACTCTAGAGAGTCCGTCGATTCCGCATCGAATCGCGACCGAAAATCCGTCTGACCGGTGTCTTGTCGGGTGGGCGGGCCCGTGGACGGGCGGCGTGGCGGACTGCATCGGCTGTACTAAGAGTGTCATAAGGGCAGACCCCCGTTTTGCGTCGTGATCGGTTACTGATGAGTTCTACGCACGGGTAACCGTGTCCTGGGTAACACCGGGTTTAATCCGCGGCGCGGGCGCGCCGAACAAACCTGCTGCATGCAGGTGGTTACGGTCGAGTAGCTATAACTGCCCTGATCAAAGCAGTTTTGTTATGTAATCGTTATGTAAAAATTTCGAGCCGTCCAGCGGCGTCAAGCGCGCTTTCGTCGCGCAGTCGAGGCGGCCTTCGCGCACGCCGCGCCGAAAAATGAGCGAACGAGTGTTTGCTGGGATCTCTAAGAGTCGCGGCCCGGTGGTGAGCCGGCGGGGTGCAGGGAGGCTAGGCCCACTGCCCGAATTGCGGCTTGAGGATCTCGTTGATGTCGACCCCAACCCCGCCGACGCTGCGTTTGTCGATCTCGACCTGATGCAAATGGGCGGCCGGGTGCGCGAATCCCTTGGGTGAACCCCAGTTGTGCTGCCAGAAATAAGAGCCCAACCCGTCGTGCAGCGCCCAGTCGATGGTCTTCGAATTGGCGTACACACCTGTGCGCTGATGACCGATCACTGACTCCCAGGATCGTAGGTAGGGGGCTACCTGCTGTTTGTACTGGTCATACGACGGGTCGTCGTCGATCGAGGCGTATATCGGCGCGTTCGCGGGCCCGCCCGCGGCGGCATGCAGTTGCATTCCGCGTTGCGCGTGCTGGAGACCGGCGTTGGCGCCGCCGAGCCAGTCGGCGGTATTGCCCTTCCCGTACTGGTAACAGGAGACGATCTTCAGCCCGTTGCTGTTGAGGTCCCGAGCCTCGGCGACCTGGATCGGCTTGCCCAGCATCCAGTTGCCGCCGGGCCGCCGGTCCGACACGTACCTGATCGAGCCCACGGCGCCGGCGGCCCTGATCTCGCTGGCCGGGATGACCCCGGCCGCGTAGTCCAACAACGTGCCGAGCGACGCCGACGCCGGTGCCGGACGCAGCGACGCACCGGCAACACCCAGCCCCATCAGGGCAGGGGCCGCCGCGGCCAATTTGAGCACGTCGCGTCGCGAAACCGATGACACAGGCGTCAGGATACGGCAGGAACACCATCTGACACATTGATCACACTGGTCACATCTGCATCACAGGGGCGCATCTTTGGTTTGGCGCCGCGCCGCAGCGGGCAGCACGATGACGCTCACGGCCTCCAGGCCACGACCAGCGGTCTGACGGCCGACCTCGTCGAGGAAGTGGGCGGCCGCCGTGTTGATCGATCCCGCCCAAGCACGGAATCCCTGCACGATCACGGGGTCACGCTCCAGCGACGGCTGCACCCCCCGAAGCACGTCGACCACGTCGTCGGGCAGCGGGTCGGCGAGCTGCCGGTCGATCCAACTCTGAGCGAGTTCCGTCGCGGCCGCCCGGTCGTCGCCCAGCCCGATCACGTCGCCGGCGAGCTTGCGCAATCGGTCGAACAGCACCTGACGCCCCGGCGTCTCGGCCAATTGGGCCAGCAGGGTGCTGGCCGCCGGCGGCAGAACCATCTGCCCGAACAAGACCGGTACCGGCAAGTCCCACTCGTCGAACAGGTCGGCGTACATCGTGGCGACGGACGCGGACAGCGGCGCGGTGAGCCGCCCGATGACGCCGATGCTGTCGCGGTGGGTGGTCGCCAGCCTGCGCAGGATGTCCTCGCTGACGTCGGAGCCGGGGCAATCGGTGGCGGCGCGAGATCGGTCGATGGCCGCGATCAACTGGTCCAGCCGGTCCCGCTGGCGCATCAGCAACGTCCGGTGCTCGTCGAGAACACCCGCCAACGTGGCGCGTCCACCCGCGACCAAGCGCTGGATGTCATTGATGCTCACGCCGAGACTTCTCAGCAGATCGATGCGCAGCAGATCGAGCACCTGTTCCACGCCGAAGACCCGATAGCCGTTCGACAGATACTCGGCACGCAGCAAACCGATTTTCTCGTAATGGCGGATGCGACCGGAAGCGATGCCCGTCAGGGCCGTGACGTCGCCGATCAGCAACTGCTCAGCCACTCCTTGACCTTACAACTGTGGCAAGGTCTGTACTGAGCTGATGGAACGCGAGCAGCTAATCGACCTCACCCGCCGCGCCTTGAAGTTGGCGCGCGACAAGACCACCGATCTCGCCCCCGCCGAGCACCGCGTCGAGGCGACGTCCTATACGTCGGCCGAGCGCCACGCCCGAGACCGGGCCATGATCCTGGCCAGCCCCCAGCTGGTCGGCTATGTCTCCGAGCTGCCCGCCCCCGGCGCGTACTGCACGAAGACGGTGATGGGCCGGTCAATCCTGCTGACGAGAACGTCCGATGGATCGGTCAAGGCGTTTGACAATATCTGCCTGCACCGCCAGTCGCAGGTCGCCACCGGTTGCGGCAGCGCGAAGCGGTTCACCTGCCCGTATCACGCGTGGACGTACGACAACACCGGCCGGTTGGTCGGCCTGCCCGGCCGTGAGGGCTTCACCGGTGTGGCGATCGCAAGGACGGCGAAGCCGGCCGAAGCGGGTCGCCGCCAAACCACCGTGACCGCCGACGGCCTGACTGAGCTCCCGGCCACCGAATTCGCCGGATTCCTCTGGGTCGCACTGGTTCCCGGGGCCAACTTGGATGTCGCCGCACACCTGGGCCCCCTGGCCGAAGAGCTCGATTCGTGGGGCATCGGCCGGTGGGCGCCATTGGGTGAGAAGGTGCTCGACTGCCCGATCAATTGGAAGCTCGCGGTCGACACCTTTTCGGAAAACTACCATTTCGCCACCGTGCATCAGCAGACGTTCGCCACCATCGCCCGCAGCAACTGCACGGTGTTCGACGCGTTCGGACCGCACCACCGATTGATCTTCCCGCTCAACACGATCCTGGCGCTGGACGACGTCCCCGAAGAGCAGTGGGATCCGTTCCAGAACTTGGTCGTGATCTACGCGCTGTTCCCCAACATCGTGCTGTCGGTGACCATCGCCAACGGCGAGCTGTTCCGGATCTACCCCGGCGACGGGCCCGGGAGATCGATCACCGTGCACCAGAACTCGACACCGCTGGACGTCTCCGACGAATCGGTCGCGGCCGGCGCGCAAGCCGTCTTCGACTACGCCCACGCCACGGTGCGCGACGAGGACTACCGGCTGGTCGAACGCTTGCAGACCAACCTCGAGTCCGGTGCCCGCGACCACCTGCTGTTCGGCCGCAACGAACCCGGCCTGCAGCATCGCCACCAAGCCTGGGCCGGGGCGCTTGGCGAATCAGCCGCTCTCGGTTGATGCGTCGGCGGACAGCACCGCCACGAGGTCGTCCAAAAGCGTTGCCAGCGGGTCGTTTTGCGCGGGACGCACTGTAGTCAACAGCCCGACCGCTTCATGTCGACGGCCGCGTGCCAGCAGCTGCACCAGCAGTCCCGCCGCCTTCTCCAAGTCCCGGTCGGCCGGTTCCATGTTCGCGACCGTGGTGGCCAGCACCTCGACCAACTCCCAGTCACGGTACAGGGCCAACGAGCGCTCGTTGAACGCGAAACCGGTCACCGGTTGACCCCACAGGGTTCCGCGGTAGCGGTACGGACCCTCCATGTATTCGATGGGCAGGCCGTGCGCGGGAGCGGGCACCAGCGGCTCTCCGACTATGTCGAGTTGCATTGTGCGGCAGGTGATCCGGTGCCGATCCGGCATGTAGCGGGCGGCCGCCTGCGGCCGCACCAACGGTTGCACCGTGTCCGGCCATCGCACGTAGCTGCTGACCGTCACCTCGATGTCTTCAGCACACTCCGGCGGCATGCCGGGGTCCGGATGGCTCGTCGTGACACCCGTGAACGGCTGCAGCGCATTGCCATTGGTGCGGTCGAACTGCCGCCAGATGCTCAGGTCCACGCCGTTGTCGAAGTTGATGGTGCGCCATTCGTGGGATCGGGCCCGCGGGTCTCCCCCCGTCCCTCCGCCGCCGGCGTATTTCGGGAACCACTGCCGGTCGATGTGCCCACTGCTGCCGGAGACCTGCTGGACGACGTCTCCCCAGCGCAGGGTGCCCGTCATCGCCATGCCGGTCTGGAAATACGAATACGTTTCGGTCTGGCCGAAGCAGCAGATCTTCCCGTTGTAGGTCGACGCACCCACCGGTGTCGGTGCACGCGTTGGTGTTACGGCCAGGTCTAGCCGCATGGGCCGACCCGATTGGTCCTGGCCGACCAGGCTGACGCGGTACGTGTAGGGCAGCAGCTCTCCGTCGCCGTCGCGGCAGGTGGTCCACGACGCGGTGCCGACGTCGCTGGAGTAGTGGATGTCGAGATGGCCTGGGGCCAATGTCAGCTTGCGCCTCGCCCCGGGCTTCAGGTTTGCCGGCGGCATGTCGTAATCCGTGAAGGTGCCGTAATCGCCGGTGTCCAGATCGAAGAGCGCCAACGTGTAGAAATCGGCGACCACGGTGCCGCCGGGCCGGTTCTTGTTGAAGATGGTCAGGAAGGCGAACGACCGACCGGTCTCGGCGGCATCGAGCTGCCCCGCGATGAACCAGGTGTCCGACTCCTGATCCGGGTGTTCGCCCTCGGCGGCGGGGAAATCCAGTTGGCTGTCGCCGGGCACCAACTGGAACGGGTAACTACGCCAATTGCTGGTCATATCGGCCCTCGCTGCTTTTTTCGCTATGTTAGCGTCAATAGAGAAATCCCGGTCACTGGCTACCTGCGCCCAACCCTCGAGGAAGTGTCCGATGACAGAAAACTCCGGCCACCGGTCTTATGACGAACTCTTCATCGGGGGGCAGTGGCGCAAGCCCGCCAACCCCCAACAGCTCGCCGTCATCTCCCCGCACTCCGAAGAACCGGTCGGCCATGTCCAGCTGGCCGGACCCGAGGACGTCGACGCGGCCGTCGCTGCCGCACGACACGCCTTCGACCACGGGCCGTGGCCGCGGATGACCCATGCCGAGCGGATGGCCAAGGTCGAACAGCTCGCCGCGATCTACTCCGGCCACATCGAGGAGATGGCCGACCTGATCACCGACGAGATGGGCTCGCCGCGCAGTTTCAGCCGGATGGGCCAAGGCGCTGCCGCGGCGACGCTCATCCATCTGTCGCTGGCCGCCGCGCGCGAGTTTCCGTGGGAGGAACGGCGTCAGGGCGTGCTCGGCGAAGTGCACTTGCGCAGGGCCCCGGTAGGCGTGGTCGGCGCGATCGTTCCGTGGAACGTTCCGCAGTTCCTGATCATGCCCAAGCTGATCCCGGCGCTGATCGCGGGCTGCACGGTCATCATCAAACCCGCACCCGAAACCCCCTTGGACGCTTTGTGGTTGGCGGAGATGATCGAGCAGCTGGACCTGCCCGACGGGGTGGTCTCGGTGTTGCCCGGTGGACCCGAGATCGGTGAGGCGCTGGTGCGCCACCGCGACGTGGACAAGGTCGCGTTCACCGGGTCCAGCGCCGTCGGGCGCCGCATCGCGGCGCTCTGCGGTGAGCAGCTGAAGCGCTACAGCCTGGAGCTGGGCGGCAAGTCCGCGGCGATCATTCTCGACGACGCCGACATCGGCAAGACCGCCGCCGGGCTGAAAACCGCCGGCCTGATGAACAACGGCCAGGCGTGCGTCGCACAGACCCGCATCCTGGTCAGCGATAAGCGGCACGACGAGGTCGTCGACGCGCTGGCCGACATGATGTCGGCCCTCAACGTCGGCGATCCGTCGGACGACGCCACCGACATCGGACCCCTTGTGGCGCAACGACAACAACGCCGCGTTCAGGACTACATCAAGTCCGGACAGGCCGAAGGCGCCCGCGTCGTCCTCGGCGGCCAGGACAGCCCGTCAACGCGTGGTTGGTATGTGCAGCCGACGTTGTTCGCCGACGCCACCAACGACATGCGCATCGCCCGCGAGGAGATTTTCGGTCCGGTCTTGACCGTGCTGCGCTACCGCGATGAGGACGACGCCATCCGCATCGCCAACGAGAGCGACTACGGCCTGGCCGGTTCGGTGTGGACCTCCGACATCGCACACGGCCTGGAAATCGCGGCGGGCGTGCGCACCGGTACCTACGGCATCAACATGTACACGCTGGACATCGGCGCCCCATTCGGTGGCTTCAAGCAGTCGGGCATCGGGCGCGAGTTCGGCCCGGAGGGCCTCCACGAATACGTCGAGTTGCAGACGCTGGTATGCAAAGGACAGCTGCCGCCGCTATAACCACCGTCAGTGACCCCTGCCCATCATCGGGGCATATGGCGATTTCCGTTCGCGATATCACCGGCGATATCACAATCCGAACTCGTCCCATGGCCGCGGCCGTCGCTACGCCGTCTCCGGTCGCCACGACGGGTCGCGGCCAAGCCGCGCCAAAAGCTTTGCTTGCACGTCGCTTTCGTCAGGCACCGCGATCGGAACGCTGAACATTCGCGAGGAGCTCAAGGCCCGCGGGTCGGCAGGCAGGCCGTCGTAGAACCGCCGGCACCACGCGGAATCCAATACATCGTCCGCCCCCACCGCGCGGGCGAGATCCCACGTGTGCACCAAGACATCGCGTGTCAGGTTCGGCATCAAGCTGTACTCACGCAGCTGACTCAGCCTGCCGGATTCAACGGCCGCCGTCAGCGCGTCGTAGGTCAGTTGCCAGCGCGCCTGCGGATCGTCCCTCGGTCGGTCGGGCTTTAATCCCAAGGGGCGCAAGATGAGCACGTCGTGAAAACCGATCACGTGCTCGAGCACCGCCCGGGCATCCCACTCCTCGCATGGGGAGCGACGACCCCACCCGCCATGCGCCGATCGGACGGCTTCGCCGAACCGTCGGCAGACCGCGAGATGCAGTGCGGCCACCAAATCATCGGCCACGTGCGGGCATCTGCAAGGTGAGCTCGACCGGACAGCACAGCGCGCCGTGCTGGTTGGTCACCTGGATCTCGATGTCGACGAGGCAGCGCGGCGGGTCCACCGAGGTGTCCAGCCGCTTGGCGACCGCGCGTCCCCGGCCGATCATTGTGTCACCCGCATACACCGAGCCGGCCAGCCGCAAGGAGCGCCGCACCACCCGACTGCTCGGGCCCGCCCAGTCGGTCGCGACGCGGTCGGCGAAGCCGGCGAGGTGCATCGTGTTGACGTAGATCGTCGGATTGCCCTGGCGCTGAGCGTATTCGGGGTCGAAATGGCCCGGGAAGTAGTCCCACGTCGCCCCCGCGTTCTCCACCACTCGCTGGTAGCTGATGTGGTCGACCACCTCGGGGAGGTCGGCGGGAACGACGATCTCGTCGAAGTGCAGGTCGCCGCCGGTCACGGGGATGCCCCGGGCGTGAAGCGGAACAACGTGTTCCGGCAGGTGGCGACCACCGTTTCGTCCTGGCGGCGGTAGGTCTCCAGCGTCTCGACGAAATGCCCCACGCCCAGCCGCGTCCGCTTCTCCGGTGACACCGACACCAGCTCTTCGACGACGGTAAGGACGTCACCTTCAACGATGGGCACCACGAACTCGACATCGTTGGCCGCGTTGATGAACGTGGTTCCCGGCAGCGGCACTCGCAGCACCAAGGACGCCGCAGGCGGGCCGCCCTGTGGCTGCCACGGCGGAGGGATCAGCCACCCCATCAGCAAGGCCGGGGGCGCCAGCAGACCGCCCCATTTCCGGCGGGCGAACTCGGCGTCCCAGTACGACCGATTGCCGTCGCGGACCATCGCGGCGAACAACTGGATGCGGGCTCCGCTTACCGCCGTCGCCGCAGTGCGCGGCTCGCTTTTCGCGCCGACCATGCGCAGCGCGTCTTCATAGGTGCCGAAGGCCAGCTGGTAACTGAGGTCCGGATCCACGCGGCTCACATGACGAGCGGGTGCCGACTGGGCACCGAATCCCATTGCAGTGCACGGGAAGTGAAGTACCAGCCGCCACGCTCGTAGATCAGCGTGTCCCGGAATATCCCCGTGGCACGTAGCGTGGTGTCGCCGTACATGCTGGCGAAAAGCAAGACGACGCAACGCTGCACGGCGTTGACCCCGTCGACCCTGATCTCGTGGTCGACCGTGACCAGCCGTTGTCCGTCGCCGCCATCGAACGCCGCACGCAGATCGTCGAACGTCTCACCATCACGCTGGTAGGTGGCACCGGCGTGGCGGAACGTGGCGATCCAGCGCTCGCGATCACCCTCGGAGTATGCCCGGTTGTGCCGGGCGTTCAGATTGAGAATGGCAGCTCGGCCCGTGGCGGCCTGCAGCATTTGCTGTTCCTGATAGGACATGGTCATTTCGGTCTCCAGCCTCTCCCGGGAAACGACTGCCAACGAGCGGACGGATGTAACGGTAAAGTAACTTGCCGACTAATACGTAACATTAACGTAACTTACCGGCTAACGATATAGCCCTGAGCTTCACGATCCCACGCCTCCCGAG